>CALKVR010000265.1 GCA_938004815.1 uncultured Polyangiaceae bacterium
CGCTTCAAGAGATCTGCTCCCGCCTCGGCAGCCTCGGCGGCGGGCTGCGCGGGCTCCTCGGAGGTGGCGCAGCTGGCGATCGGGTCGAACGATGGCCGGATGCCCATGCAGGCGGCGTGCAGCGTCACGCCCACGACCTCGATCCCCTCGGTCGGGACGGCCACGTCGATGATTCGGTCGACCGTGAGCGCGGGCTCGGGGACGAGGTTGTCGCCGTCGGGCGTCGCCAGATCCGAGCGGAATACGCGCGCCTGAACGAGCACGCGGTCGACCTCACCGCCCTGGACGCCGAAGCTCACCGGCCAGTCCTCGGGGCTCGGGGCCACGATGACCAGCGAGTCGATGAGGGTCAGGTCAGGCTCGAAGACGTCGATGCGCAGGGTGTCGATCGCGCCGGCCCGCGAGAGCTCGTCGCTCGCCGACGCCTGGGCGACGGTGGGCAGGTCGGTGTCGACCACGATCAAGAGCTGCGAGCGCGGCTCGGGCTCGTCTTCGCAGCCGAACGACAGCGCCGTCAGAGCCGCGCCGACCACAGCCACCGAGACGCGGCGCATCAGCCTCCCGTGCCGCATTGGTCGCCACAGCGCTGGAGGATGCACGTCTGGAGCGTGTTGAAGGCGGTCGCGCCGTTCGGGTGCTCGGCCACGCACGCGTCGACGCACTGGGTAGTGGAGCACTCGCCGTAACAAGCGAACGTCAGGTAGCACTCAGGGTCGTTCTTGCAGTCGAGGTACTCGCACTCACACTCGTCGTACCAACACTGGTTGCAGGTCCCGGTGAGCTCGCACGGGCCGACCGGCTCGCCGCACTGGCTGAAAAAGCACGCCTCCCACTCGGCGAACCCCGGGATGCCGTCGGGATACATGTCGAAGCAGTCGGCCTCGCATGCCGGGGTCGTGCACGCGAGCCAGCAGTCGGTGAGCTCTTGCGCGGGGCCCGGATCCGACAAGGCGTCGGCAGCGTCGCAGCATTTCTCGTAGTTGCAGCGCATGCACTCGTCGTCGATGTTCGGCATCGGCGCGCACATCTGCGGAAAGCTCCAGTCTCCGCCGCAGGTCGGCGCCTCACCACCGGCGCCGCCTCCGCCGTCGGCCGGCGTACGACCGCACTCGGCTACGCACAGCGAGCCCGGGCCGTCGGTGCGACACGTTCGGAACGTTTCGACGAGGTCGGTGGCGGACGCCTGCCCGGCGCACGCCACCTCGCACGCGGAGTCCGCGTCGCCGTTTGGTCCGAGCTCGCACTGACCGAGGCACGTCAGGTACACGGCGCAGGCGGCGTCGGCCTTGCAGGCTGCGTGCGCGTCGGGGCAGCTCGCGACGTCGCACGCTTCGCAGTCGGAGCTCTTGTAGAAGTCCTTTTGCTGCTTGGCCGCGCCGCCGCCCGTGTCGTCCGAGTCACCGCACGCGACCGAGGTCGCGAACGCGAAGAGAAGCCCGATCCTTTTCCCGTTCATGTGCGCTCCCCGTGGGTCGAAAGCCGTCGTCGACGCGGGGCTTCAGCGACAACCGTGCCACCGAACGCGTGGCCATCTCGTCGAGGTTCCCCCGTCGAACGTCGCTATCGCAGCGAGGAGCGCGGCCGTGAAGTGCCCTGGTTTTGCGGCATGCCGCGCGTTTGCGGCAGGGGCGGTCGAGGGCGTCAGTACCCGGCTTCGAACGCGAGCGTCGGGATCGCGATCGGGCCGATCTCGCGCGGCGTGCAGCCGGCGGGGTCACAGGCGACGTCGAAGACCTCTTTCGCGAGGGTGACGTTCTGCATGTCGAAGATGAGCCCCACGTACGCGCGGTCGCCGAAGATCCACCGCTTCGAGAGGCGCGCGTCGAGGCGATAAAACGGCTTCACGCGCTCGGGGTCCGTGCTGCGGGGGCGGTAGGGGTTCACCTCTTCGGCGGGGAAACCGGTGTAGAAGAGGTTGCGGACGCCGGCCTTCCAGTTCTTGCCCAGGTCGAACAAGAGGGCGAGCTGCGCGACGTGGGTGCGGTCATACGCGCTGGGGACAGTGACGGTGAGACGCGAGCGGGTCGTGCGCGAGAGCGTGTACGACGCGACAAAGAAGATCTGCCGCGTGATGGCGCCGCGCGCCGACGCCTCGGCGCCGTAGGCCAAGCCGGTGCTGCGGTTGAGAAAGCGATCGGCGCCGAACCCACCGCCGCGCTCGCCGCCGATCGCGTCGGTAAGGTTGAACGTCGTCGCCCCGAACACGCCGCCGCGAATGTCCACCGGGCCCACCTCGCCCTCGCCGCCGAAGCTCGCCTGGTAGGCGCGCTGCAGGCCGCCGGGGAGGCCGCCGATCACCAAGCCCGGCAGCGGCGGAAACCCGGCGGGTTGGGAGGCGAGCCCGACGGCGGGCACGAGCCGAAAGTGATCGGTGATGCCGAAGCGGCCCACGAGGCGCGGATCGATGGCGATCTCGCTCTCGCCGAGCGAGTGGTAGTAGTCGATGCGCAGGCCGGGGGTGATGCTGCTCCGCTTGTTCAGCATGATGAGCGTGTCGACCCAGCCCGACATCGCGAGATCGACGCGGTCGGGGAACAACACGCGGAACGCCTCGGCCAGCTCTTGCTCGGTGGCGCCGCCGAGCGGCCCGCTCTCGCACACGAACGTGGTGCAGGCCTGCGCGCCGCCGGGCGTGACGTCGTAGACGTCGATCATCGCGTCGATGCCCCCGCGCACGAGCACCCGGCTCCCGAAAGGTCGCTCGAGCTGGACGCGCGCCCCCACCTTCCAGTCGTGCACGTCTTCGATGCCGGCGCCGCGGGATCGATCGAGGCCGAACATCGTGGCGACGCGGTACTTGCCGCCCTCGGGCAGCACGTCGTCGTACCGCAGGTCGACGCGGTGGAAGTCGGAGTCGAGGAGGACGTCGCGCTGATCGTCCTCGACCGACGCGAGGTAGTCGTAGGCGCCGAAGGCGAGGACGCTCGCCCGGCCGGTCGCGCTCGTCTTGACCGAGGCGCGCCCTTGGTAGTCCCAGTAAGAGATATCGACGCTCGGGACGAGCGCGCTGAGGATCTCGGCCCCCACCGCGTAGTGGCCGCCGACGAGGACGCTCCCCATGTCGTCGGGGAGCGGGGCTTCGACCAGGCCGCCCATGTCGACGGTGCGCATCACGCCCTCGGCGCGCCAGTCGTCGCGCGGGGCGACCGCCTCTGCGTCCACGACCGCCCCTGCGAGCCGCCCGAACGACGCCGGGTAGGGGCCGAGGTGCAGATCGACGCCGTGCACGAGCCCCGGGGGGATCACGCCCGGGCCAGCGCCGACGTGGAACAGGAGCGGCACCTGGATGCCGTCGAAGAAGTAGCCGATGTTGCCGGGCGGCGCGCCGCGGATGAAGTAGTAGGGCACGCCGCTCGCGACCGGCGTCACGCCCGGCTCGACCTCGACCGCGCGGTACGGGTCGCCCAGGACGCCGGGCATCTCTTGGATTTGCTTGCGCCCGAGCGACACCGCGCCCGGCGGTGCCTTGTCTCCGCCCACGGTGACCTCGAGCGGGCCGTACGACTCGTCCTCGGGGACGCTCGAAGGCCGAACCACCAGCCCGTCGGTGTCGACCGGCGGCGGGGGATCGTCGTCGGGGACCGGCGTGGTCACGGCGGGCGGCGGCGCGTCGGGGTGCGCCGGCATCTGCGCGTCGTCTTGCGCGCGCGCGAAGCCGGGCGCCGACGCGAGGAGCGCGGCCACGGTGAGGCCGACGGCCCTCACGCCGCGGTCCCCCACCTTACCAACCGAGGCGCTCTCCGACGTAATGACCGAGCATGCGGCGCCACCACGGCCAGTCATGGTTCACGTCGAAGCCCCACATGTCGAGATTGTGGCCAATCTCTTTCTGGTGAAGCACGGCGGAAAGCTGCTCCGAGCGGTGCGGAGCCTCGTGCGCGCCCCGCCCCGTGATGATGTGGATCTGGTTCTCGTTGCGGAGGCGGTCGAGCGCCTCGCCCCCGAGGTTGCTGACGAACGACACCGGGTTGTTGAAATAGATGTCGTCGTTCATGTGACCCTCGGTGTAGCCCGGCTCCAGGTCGTAGAACCCGCTCATCCCGATCAAGGTGTCGAAGAGATCGGGCCGCCGGAAAAACTGGTTGGCGGCGTGAAAGGCGCCGAAGCTGGCGCCGCAGGTGGCGACTCGCCAATGGGCGCCGCTCACCCGCTGGATGTGGGCGACCACTTCGTCCTCGACATACCGAGAGTAGAGGCGCTGCCGCCGAGCCTTCTCCAGCGGGTGCAGGTCGTCGTTCATCCACGCGTGGCGGTTGATGCTGTCGATCGAGTAGACCCGCACGCGCCCCTCGAAAATGTAGGGCTCGATCGCCTTGATGAGGAAGAACCGCTCGTTCTCGAGGAAGTCGGCCTGGGCGGTGGGGTAGAGCAGCAGGGGGTGGCCGGCGTGCCCGTAGGTCGCGATCGGCATGTCCAGCCCGAGGCTCGGCGAGTACCAGCCGAAAATGTCGCGCGGCAGGTTGGGGTCGACGAATTCCATGCGTCAGCATCCTCCTACCGGCGACGGGGCGTCCTCTGCAAGCGAAGCGAGGCCAAGCGCCGTTGACCCGCGCCAGATCACGCGGTAACCGCGGCGCTCCATGCTCCGATCGCGCTCCCGCCTTTTCTTGACGCCCGGCGTCGTCGCCGCCGGCCTCCTCCTCTCCCGCAGCGCCGACGCCCAGGTCCGCCGGTTCGAGACGACCCAGCCCGGCAACGTCATCGCCACCGGCAACACGCTCGGCCTCGCGAAGCAGCTCGGGCTCAACGGTCCGGGAACCTCGGACGCGATCGGCACATTCCTGACGCTCGACACGACGAGCGTCGACGACACCCCGCCGAACCCCCTCAACCCCTGGCCGGCCGGCACCACCGCGGCGTGGCAAGAGAACGGGTCGGCCGCCACGCTCACCATCCCCGCGGGCGCCACCGTGCTCTACGCCGAGCTCGTCTGGGGCGGCAGCTTCGCCTACGGGGTCGAGGACGTCTCGGCCAATCTGAACGACGCCGTCACGCTGCGGTTCGGCGCCGACGACCAGAGCTTTTCGCCCGACGCCGCGACCGCGGTCACCGAGAATTTCCTCAGCATGAGCGGCTTCGCCGTCCGCTATTACATGCGCAGCGCCGACGTCACCTCGTTCGTAGCCGCGCACGCCAGCGGCTCGTACGCCGCGCTCGGCGTGCCCGGCACGCAGGACACGCTCATCAACACGACGAGCGCGGCCGGTTGGACGCTCATCGTCGCCTACCGCAACGACGACGACCCCATCCGCAACATGGGCGTGTTCGTTGGCGGCCGCTTCGTCGATGAGTTCACGACGCTCGACTACACCCTCGACGGCTTCTGCGCGCCGCCTTCGACGCCCTTCGAGGGCACGATCGCGATCAGCACGATCGAGGGCGACGCCGATCGCGCCGGCGACTTCATCTCGATCGGTGAGTCGGCGGGCGACCCCACGTTCGTGACGCTGAGCGGCCCCAACAACCCGGCCGCCAACTTCTTCTGCTCGCAGCTGAACGGCCCGAACGGGCAGCTCGACACGACCGGCACCTTCGGTGACGTGAACCACAACGCCATGACGGCCACCAACGTCGCGGGGGGCCGGCAAGGTTGGGACGTGACCCACGTCCCGCTCTCCTCCGAGATGGGGCACCTGGCCGCGAGCCAGACCGCCGCCGTCCTGCGCACCGAGACGGCGGACGACAGCTACATGCCCGTCGCGGCTGGCATCGCCATCGACGTGAACGCGCCGAAGTTCCTCTACGACCAGTCGACCACGTCGGTCGACCCCGCCTCCGTCACGCTGGGCGAGACGTTCACGCTCACGGCGCGCGCCGTGAACGATGGCTTCGCCGACGCCGCGAACGTGCGGTTCACGCTGCCGCTTCAAGCTGGGCTGACGCTCGCCGGCTTCACCACCGACGGCGCCGACGGCGACGTGAACGGCGCGATGGTGACCATGCCCAGCAGCGTCGACATGGGCACGATCGCGCCCGGCGTCGAGCGCGTCGTCACCGTCACCGTCGAGGTCTCGGCGCCCCAGCCCGGCGACATCGTGCTCGAGCCGGTCTGGGACTACGCCTATGTCATGTGCAGCGGCGATCCGCCGATCGACGAGGTTTTCAACGCCGAGGCGCAGAACGTGGACTACGTCGAAGCGCCGGCGGGCGCCGGCGGCGCCGGTGGCGGCTCCGCC
>CALKVR010000266.1 GCA_938004815.1 uncultured Polyangiaceae bacterium
AGCTCGGCGAGCTCGCGCGCGAGGTCGAGCCACATCGGCGTCGCGGCGCCGCCGGTCTGCCGCTGCGCGGTGAGGATGCCGGACAAGAGGCCGTCCGCGAGGGCGCGGTGGTCGCCGGTGCGGCCGGCGTGATCGCGCAGCGAGTCGAGCACCGATCGCGCCGAGGGATCGCCGGCGAACGCGCCGATCTGGGCGTCGACGGCGCGCTCGGGGCTGGGCAGCGCGCCCTCGTGCAGGTGGGCCAGCGCGACGAGCGCGGCCGGTCGGTCGGGCCCGGTGCGCGCGCGGAGCGCGAGGCGCGCGGCGGCGAGCTCCCACAACCCCGCGCGGCCGAGCGCCTCGTCGACGCGCGCGGCGACCTCGCGGTTCGTGTCGGTCAGGCCGAGATCGAGCGCGACCGACGCGGCCGTCGCGGCGTCTCCACGAGTGAGCGCGCCCGTGAGCCGCCGGGCGTGGGCTCGCGCAGCGTCCGCGGAGCGGCCGGCCTCGGCGAGCGCGCCCGCGTGCTCGCGCGCGAGCTCGTCGGCTGCCGAAGCTCGACCACGCGCGAGGAGCGCGGCCGAGACGGCGTCGGCGGCCGCGGTCGACGTCGGATCGAGCTCGAACGCGCGGAGGAGGTCCTCGAACGCCGCCTCTTCGTCGCGGCCTGCCCCGCGGCGTGCGGCCGCGTCGAGGTAGCCCCGCACGCCGCGCTCGAGGCTCACGACCGCTGGCGCGAGCGAGGCGAGCAGCCCGATGAGCTCGTTCGACATCGGATCCGACGCGTCGGCCTCGGCGGCCTCTTCGAGGACCTCGGCGGCCTCGGCCGCGCGATCGGCGCGCGCCAGCAGAATGGCAACACGGACCAGCGTTCGCGCGCGGGTCGTGCCGGGGGCGACGGCGGTGCCGCCGCGCAGCACGAGGGCCGCGGTCGCGGCGTCGCCGAGCCCGGCGAGCCAGCCCGCGACGTCGGACCTGAGGAGGGGGTCGTCCTCGAGATCGAGCGCGCGGCGCGCGAGCTTGACGGCCAGATCGATCTCGGTGCCTCGTGCGGAGAGCAGGCGGGCGAACGACTCGGTCGCCTCACGCTCGCGATCGACATCGCCACCGGCCACGGCGTCCTCGAGGACGGCGGCCAGGTGGGCCGCTTGCGCGAGGGGGCCTTCGAACCGCGGAAGCGCCGTCTCCGGCCCCGGGCGCATGGATGCGCGGCGCGCTCCCCCTGCGTTTGGCTCGGCCACCCTGTTCTGCATGCGAGATCACGTCCGTACGGCGGGGACAGCGTACCACCAGGCCCCCGCTACGGGAAAAGTCAGGCGCGGCAGTTTCAGCGCGGCCCGACGCCCATCAGCACGAAGGGCACCGCCGCCACCGTCTTCTCGCCCTGGCCCAGCGGGGCCATGGCCCGCACCCAATCGCTCGCCTCGGGGGGAAACCCCGTGAGGAGCTTCGAAATCGGATCGACCTCACGCGCGGCGCGCTCGGCGGCGCTGCGGGCCGCGTCGTCGCCGCCGGCGAGGAGCTCGGCGAGCCCGCCCGGCTGTCCACGCAGCCTGACCGCGCCGCCCTCGCCGAGGCCGCCCTCGGAAAGGGCGTAGCGGATGGCGTCGTCGAGGCCGCCGAGCTCGTCGACGAGCTTCAGCTCCTTGGCCCGCGCGCCGCCGAAGATGCGCCCCTCGGCCGCACCCTCGAGGACGGAGCGATCGAACCCCCGGCCCTCGGCGATGCGGTCGAGGAACAGCCCGTAGATCGACTCCATCGACGAGAGCATCTTGGCGCGCGTCGCGTCGTCCCAACGGTCGAACGGGGAGAGCATCGTGGCGCGGTTCGCGCGCTTGGGGTCGGGGGCAGCCGGGATCGTGACGACGTTCACGCCGAGCTTCGAGAGCGGTTCGTCGAACGAGAGCTTGCCGGCGACGACGCCGATCGAGCCCACGATGCTGGTGGGCTCGACGAAGATGCGCTGGCCCGCGCACGCGAGGTAGTAGCCGCCGCTCGCGGCCATGCCGCCGATGGACACCACGAGGGGCTTCTTTTTCCGGAGCTCCATCAGGCGATGCCAGATGAGGTCGGACGCGAGCGCAGAGCCCCCGGGCGAGTCGATCCGCAAGACGACCGCCTTGACGGCGTCGTCGGTGGTGACGTCCTTGATGAGCTTGCTGAGCTTCGCCTCGACGATCCCCCCGTCGCCCCCGAGCAGCCCACCGCCGCCCATCGAAATCGCCCCGGTGGCCCGCACGACCGCGACGTGCGGATCAGCGCTCGGATCGCTGCCGGCGATCGTTCGCAAGATCTCGTCGAAGCCGGCGTCGTCGCCCGCCTTGCCGCCGTACACGACCTTCGTTCGCTCGGCGCCCGCGTCGGCCTTGGCCTTCGCGCGCGCCTCGTCGAGAAAGCCGATCTCGTCGATGAGGCCGAGCTCGCGCGCAGCCTTGGCCGGGTGCGGGCCGTCCTCGAGCGCGGGCTCGAGCGGTTTGCCGCGCCCCTCGACGACGCCGGCGATCCACGCGCTCCGGAGATCGCGGAGCGTCCCGTCGATCGTCTCGCGGGCCTCGGGGCTCGGGTCGTCGCGCGTGTAGGGCTCTTGGGCGCCCTTGTATTTGCCGACCTGGAGGAAGTCGACGCCGACCCCCAGCTTGTCGAAGAAGCTGCGACCGAAGATCAGCTGGAACGCGATCCCTACCGAATCGACGCTCCCGCCAGGGCTGAGCCAGATCTGCGAGCAGCCGCGCGCGGCGAGCAGAAGCGACGCGTTGTCGATCTCGTCGGCGTGGCAGACCACGGGCAGGCCTTTGCTACGAACCGCGCCCAGCATGCGCCCGATCTCCGACGCGTTCGCGAGGCCGAAGCTGCCGGTGCCGAGCCGGACGAAGACACCCTTGGGCTCGTCCTTCTCGATATCGCGCAGCACCGCCACGAGGTCGGTGTGGCTCGTCCCCGGCACCGCGCCGAGGAACGTCGACGCGCCGCCCTCGGGCGCGCCGCGGCTGAGGTTGATCTCGGCCATCATCGGGCCGGTCAAGCTCTCGCCGTCTTTCGACGCGTTGCCGAAGCCCGGCCGGCCCTCGCAAGCAGGCGCGGCGACCGCGACCGCGACCGCGAGCCCGAAAAGCGCCCCGCGGCGCAGCACCTTCGACGTGACGCGTGAGCTCATAGATCGGGGGGTACGTCGCTCGGCCCGGTCGTGGTGGCCTCGACGGGCGGGGGCGTTTCACCGGTGGACGTCGGGTCGGCGGTCGGCGTCGCCGTCGGCGGCGCGACGGAGCCGGAGCCCGGCGAGGGTTGCGATCGCGCGCGCGCGAGGTCGGCCGCCTTGCCGGAGATGCCGAGATCGAGCGCCTTTTTGTAGAGCTGCGCAGCCTCGGCGCGCTCGCCGGCGTCCCACTTCACCCCGGCGAGCGCCATCAGCGCGGGCGCGTGGCCGGGGTTCGCGGCGACCGCGCGCTCGAGGAACGACTTGGCCGGGACGCCCTTGCCTTGGCCGAGCGACGCTTGGGCGAGGCCGAACAGCGCCTCGGAGTTGCTCTGGTCGCGCGCGACGATGTCGCGATAGAGCTCCTCGGCCTTCACGTAGTTGCCCTTGGCGAGCGCGTCTTGCGCGACCCTCAGCATCGAGTCGGCCGGCGCACCGCTGCCCGACGCCACAGGAATCGTGGGTAGATCGTCGATCGCGAGCGTCGGGCGCTCACCCTTGTCGACGCGCTCGAGGAACCTCCGCAGATCCGACTCGAGCGGGTGGGCGCGCGCGAGCTTGGAGAGCCGGTCGAGCTCGGCGTGCGCGCGGGGCATGTCGCCGGCGAGCGCCGCCGCGTAGACGAGGAGGGCGCGGGCGCGGCCGAGGGCGCCCTCTTGCTCGGCGGCCTTGCCCAGGCGATCGAGCACGTCGCTCCACCCCGGCGCCGTAGCGGCCAGGTTCCGCTCGGCCATGTCGAGGGCGCCGAGGACGAGCTGCGCGTCGCCCGCCGCCGCGCTCGGCATGTTGGAGGCGAGCTGGCGCGCGCCGGCGATGTCGCCCGCGATCCTGCGCGCGTCCACCGACAGCACCGCCACCTCGGGGTCGTCCTTCGCGAGCGACGACGCGAGCGCCACCGCCTTCTGGGCGCGGTCGACGCCGGCGACGAGGCGATCCTTGACCTTGTCGCGGCCGCGATCGTCCTGGGGGAGGATCCGCAGCTCGAGCCACGCGAGATCCGCGCGAACGACGGCCAGGCGCGCGAGCGATCTGGCCACGCCGGGGTTCTTCTCGTCGATCCCGCTCGCCTTCACGAACCGCTCGTTGGCGCCTTCGAGATCGCCATCGCGGAGCGCTTTCTCGCCCGCCTCGAGCAGCTCGGTGACGCGTGGATCGGTCGCGGAAGCCGGCGGCGTCGCGTCGGGCGACACGTATTTTTGCCACACGACGACCGCGCCGAAGGCGACGGCGCCACCGAGGACGAGCCCTACGATGAGGCGCATCGACCCCGACGAGCGCCGCGAGAGAGCGGTCGACGTCCTCAGGCCAGAGGGGACGATCTCGCCTTCTTCGCCGCTCAACGAGTAACGCGCGTCGGGAGGAGTCGGAGTCAGCACCGACGCGCGACCGTCTAGCTCGCGCACCTCGGGGGCGCGCTTCGGCGCCTTCGGCTCGACGCGCGGCGGCTCGGCGCTCGCGTAGTCCGGCGGCGGCGTCGGGGTGGCGACCGGCGGAGCGGGCGTGGCCGTCGCGGGCGGATCGACCGCCGGAGGCGGCATCGCCGCTCGCGACGACGACGGCCCGGAGCGCGGCTCCGGCTTCGCGCTCCGCGGCACGGTCGCTTCGAGCTCGAACGGCACGGGCCGCTTGCCCGTGATCGGCTCGGGCTCGCTCGCCGGGCCGGGCGCCTCGCGCGACCGCGGCGTGCCGTACGCCATCGTCTTGGTGATCGAGTCTGGCGCGGGCGGGACCGGTGCGGGCGGCTGCACGCCGATCGCGGTCGGCGGCGCCTCCCCCGAGAGCGGTGGATCGGGGATCGTGGGCGGCTCGATCGACGCCGGCGCCGCCTCCAGGCCGAGCCCGCGGAGCTCCTTCGTCGCCCTGCGCTTCTGGACCTCGGTTCGCTCGTCCTCGTCGAACCCGTGGCCGCTCGACGCCTGCTCGGGCGGCGGCGGCGCCGGGGGCGGAACGGCTCGGTGCGCCGGCGGCTCTTTCGGGAGCGGGATCGCCACCGAGCCCTCGGTGGAGAGCCCCTCGAGGCCAGGGCCCAGGCCCGATGGCGTCTGCTTGCGCGGGCGCGGCGTCTCGAGCGCGCCCAGCCCCGGGGCGGTCGTCAGCGAAGCGCGCGGCTGGGCGGAGAAGAACGGCTCGAGCTCGGCGATCGAGGCGAGCCGCCGGGGACGGCCGGCCCCGCGCGAGAGCACGTCGTCCCGGCTGATCTTGCCGGAGGCGATGGCGTTCTTCAGATCTCTGAGGATCCGAAACTCGAGGGCTTGCCCGTCGACCGTTCGGACGATCCACACCTCGGGCGCGCCGCCACCTGTCGGGCGTCGCACCTTGAAACGGTGGCCGCACTGCGTGCAGCGAACGCTGGTACCGATCTCCGAGACGAGCGCGTCGTCGAACTCGTACTCGGTCTGGCACTTCTCGCAGGTGACGTCCATCGGGCGCGGAGAGGCCCCCTACGGTAGCACTCTGCCCCACCCCCAAGCTGCACTTTGGACGGCATCCGGGGTCAGGGAGCGCGTGAACGCTGGTTGACGGCCGGTCCGGGGGGTCGGGGTTTTCACCGCCCCCAACTGGGCATACGGCTTGCTATCCTGACGACGCCTATGCGTCGCATCGCCTCCCTCGCCGCCCTGGGTGCTATCGCGGTCTCGATCGGTGGCTGCCCCATCTACGGGGACTCCGACGACGGCTACTGCGACGACGGTCGCTGCTACGACGATCACTACTGCTCCGCCCCGAGCGACTGTCC
>CALKVR010000267.1 GCA_938004815.1 uncultured Polyangiaceae bacterium
GAAGACGCCGACGGTTTGATGCTCGCCATGGAGTACGTGGAGGGGTACGACGCGGGCAAGCTGATGAGCGCGGCCCGACAGAAGGGCACGCGTATCCCCGCCTGGGTCGCCGCCTACATCGTGTCGGAAGCGGCCAAGGGCCTGCACTACGCCCACGAGCGGCGCGACGAGGGCGGCGCGCCCCTCGCCATCGTTCACCGCGACGTCTCGCCGCAGAACATCCTCTTGTCGCTCGAGGGCGCGGTGAAGATCGCCGACTTCGGCATCGCGAGCGCCAACCTGTTCCGTGAAGAGCCGGGCACGCTCAAGGGCAAATTCGGCTACATGTCGCCCGAGCAGGCCCGAGGCGAACGGGTGGACCGCCGCAGCGACATCTACGGGCTCGGGGTCGTCCTCTACGAGATGCTCGCCCTGCGCTCGCCGTACGCCAAGGGCGACGCGACCCAGAAGCCGGTCGACGACGAGCTGCTCGAGGCCGTGCGCGAGGGCGGCTTCGAGCCTCCGAGCGCCTACGTCCCCGAAATCCCTCCCGAGCTCGAGGCGATCGTCATGCGCGCGATGAGCCGTTCGCGCGACGACCGGTTCCAGACCGCGCGCGACATGTCCGGCGCCATCGGCCGCGCCCTCCTCGCCAAGCAAGAGCTCGTCGACGCCTCGAGCATCGAGGCGGCGCTCACGCTCCTCATCGGGCGGGGCTCGATCCTGCCCTCTGCCCCGCCCGCGAGCGAGGCGGCCCAGCAGACGCAGGCGGCTATCCCTCAGCGGCGGGGGAGCAGCATCTCGGTCGCGCGCGACGACGCCCGCAAAGAGCGGCGCGCGCGCGAGGTGCGGCACGTCGCGGTGCTGGCCATGCGCCTCGAAGGCCTGGACGATCTCGAGCTCGCCCTCGGCGCCGGCTACAAGCGCGCCTGCGACGATCTCAAGAACACGCTCGACCACATCGCGTACAAGCGCGGCGCCGGCTGGGTGTGGGCCGACGACGGCCTGCCCCCGTTCTTGACGTGCATCGGCGGCCTGATGGGCAACCCGTCGCGGGCCGCTTTCGACGCCGCCTCGCTCGCGGTCGACGTTCACGAGGCGCTCGCCGGCGCGAGCGTCGACCTGCCTCGGCGCGTGAGCGCGGCGATCGGCATCGTCCGCGGCATCGCCACGGGCGAGCGCGACGAGCACGGGCACCTCGTCGAGCACGAGCTGCAAGACCCGGTGAGCTACCTGGCCGAGCACCTGGGCAAGCGGGCGCCCATGGGCAAGACCCTGGTCGCCGGCGGCCTGTATCGCCTCGTGCGCCGCGACTTTCGCTGGGGTGACGCGCCGTCGCTCGAGCTCGAAGACGCCGAGGCCCGCGGCGCCCCGCGCGCGATGCGCGTCTACTCGCTCATTCGCCCGCTGACGCGTGAAGAGCGCGCGGTCGAGATGGCCCTCGCCCCCAACGATCTGGTCGGCCGCGACGCCGAGAAGGCCGATCTGCACGCCGCCTACCACCGGGCCGTCACCCCGCCCAAGGCGCACGAGTCGCCGCCGCCGCCGCCCGAGGGCGGCAGCCCGCGCAGCTCCTCGGTCCCACCTCGGTCGCTCGCGGGCTCGGCGCGCGGCCAGCTCGTAGCCCGCGTCGTCATGGGCGAGATGGGCATCGGCAAGACCGCCCTGGTCGCGACCTTCTTGTCCGAGCTGCCGCGCGACACGCGCGTGCTCTCGACCGAGTGCTCACCGGTCAAGAGCGAGATTCCGATGGCGACGCTGTGCGACCTCTTGCGCGAGGCGACCGGCGTCGGCATCGATCACTCGTTCGACGAGGCCGCGGCCGTATTCCGCGGCCTGCTCGGCCAGGTGTCGCTGAAGAGCGCCGCCACCGAGCGCCTCGTCACGCGCCTCGCCGAGGTCGCGACCGGCAAGCAGCTCGCAGGCGCAGAAGAAGAGGGCGTCGGCTACCGCCGCGAGCTGTTGCTGCTCGCGCTGCGCGTGCTCCTGGGCGCGCTCGCGCTCGAGCAGCCCCTCGTCATTTTCGTGGACGGTCTCGGGTGGGCCGATCGCTCCAGCCTCGAGCTGGTCAAAGACCTGCTCTCCCGCGAAGAGCAGCTGCCGATCCTCGTCGTGCTCGTGACGCGCCCCGAGGAGCGCGTCATGCAGTTCGTCGAGAGCTTCGTGCGCATCGAGCTCCGCGGGCTCGGCGCCGAAGAGCAGGTGCGCCTCGTCGAAGCGCGCCTCGGCGTGCGCGAGGGCGTCGCGGGCGTGTGCGCCGAGATCCTCCCGCGCGTCGCCGGCAATCCGTTCTTTCTCCTCGAGATGGTCGATGCCCTGCTCGAGCGCGGCACCATCGAGATCGTGGAGCGCCCCGACGGCACCCACGAGCTGCGGCGCAACGAGCGCTCGCCGGCGGATCGCGCCGAGGCCCTCCCCTCTACGCTCGAGCAGCTCATCGGCGATCGCATCCGTGAGCTGCCGACCGCCGAGCACGACGTGGTCGATTGGTTGGCGGTCGCCGGCGGCCCCCTCCTCGAGAGCGACATCCTCGCGCTCACCCGCCTCGAGGACGACGAGGCCATGATGCGCCTCTGCGCCCGCGGCCTCTGTGACCGCAAGCAGGGCGTCATCGACTTTCGTCATCCGCTCGCGCGCGACGTCGCCTACCTCGCGCTCGACTCCGCCTCGCGAACGCGCATGCATCGCCTGCTCGGCGAGCACCTCGTCACGACCCCCCTCGCCCAGGGCCTCTCGGCCGCGATCGTGGCGCGCCACCTCGCGCGCGGCGACGCCCCTACCCAGGCCGCCGACCTCTACCTCGAGGCGGCGGGGGCGGCCCGGACGGCCCACCAGGCACAGCTCGCGCAGCGCTACTACCTCCGGGCGCTCTCCCTGCTCCCGAACACCGACCCGCGTCGCATGGTCGCTCACGAGTCGCTCGAGGCGATCTATCGGTACCTCGGCCGGCGACGCGAGCGGCGCCTGCATCTCACCGCCATGCGCAAGCTGGCGCGCGAGACGCGACAGGCGCGGTGGGTCACCATGGCGTTGCTTCGGACGGCGCGGCTCGAGCTCGACGAGGGGGTGCTCGCCCGCGGCCTGCCGATCGCGCAGCGCGCGGCCGAGCTCGCCCGCATGGCGGGCGCCCACGCGCTCGAGGTCGAGTCGCTCACCGTGCTGTCCGAGATCCTCCGCGACCTCGGGGACACGCAGGGCGCGATCACCGCGTGCGATCGTGCGCTCGAGGTCACCGAGATAGGCAGGTTGCCGCCGCGCGCGCGCGCCGAAGTGCTCCGCGCCAAGGGCGTGCTCCTACGGTACGTGGGGCGCGTCGACGAGGCGGTCCGATCGTACGTCGAGGCGCTCGCCGTCTTCCGCGCCGTGGGCGCGCGCCGCGCCGAGGCGCGCGTCATGACCTCGCTGGCGTTCGCGATGTTCGTGAGCGAGCACTTCGAGGACGTGATCGCGCTCGGCCTCGAGTCGGTGAAGATCGATCTCAGCCTCGGCGGCCGGTTTCAAATCGCCAAGACGATGTCGAACGTCGGTCAGGCCTACGCGCGGCTCGGTGATCGCGCCCGCGGGCTGTCGTTCTTGCGGCGGGCGCGTGAGGCGCACGAACGCTATGCCGACCAGGACTCGCGGGCCGACACGCTGCTCTGCACCGCCGGTATCCTGCTCGAGGCGGGCGACATCGACGCAGCCCACACCCTCGTCGGCGACGCGGGCGCGCTCGTGGCCGTCACCGGCAGCGTGTACGACCTCGTCCACGAGCGGATCATCCGCGCGTGCCTGAGCCGCCTGGGCGGCGACCCCGGCAGCGCGATCGCCTTCGCAGCCGAGGCCCGTCAGACGGCCGAGGCGCAGGCGCTCATGAGCTTTCACATCTACGCGACAGCGGTCGAGGCCGCTGCCCGCGTCGACGCCGGCGAGCTCCACACGGGCGTGCTCTTGGCGCGAACCGCGCTCGGGGCCATCGAGAGCTGCGGCGGCTCCGAGTACGGCGTCGAGGTCCGCGCGCTCGCCTGTGACGCGATCCGGCGCGGCGCCCCCAGCTCGGCCGATGACGTCTACCAGCGCGCCGCGTCGCACGTCACCAAGGTCGCTGGGTACATCCGTGACCCGGGCCTGAAACAGTCGTTCTTGTCGCGGTCGATCGTCGACCGGATCCTGGTCGGCGCAAATCGCTCGGCCGCGGCCGCCGCCGGTGAGGCCGACGCGTCGTGAGCGAGGAGCGGGCGACGTGAGCGGTCTGGCGCTCATCCTGTCCGGCGGCGGCGCGCGCGGAGCCTACGAGGTCGGCGTGCTGTCGTACGCGCTCGACCACCTGCACCACATCCGAAAGCGACCCGTTCGCTTCGACTACGTCCTCGGCACGAGCGTCGGTGCGATCAACGGCTGCTTCCTGGCGTCGCACATCGACGAGCCGGTCTTCGGCGTGCGGCGGCTCGCCAACCTTTGGTCGGACGTGCGGGTCGACGAGGTGCTCGGCTTCGGGCTGTCGCAGATCACGTCGCTGCCCCGGCTCCTCCTCGGCGGGGGCGCGCAGGCGGTGGGCGTGTTCGACGTCTCGCCCATGGCGCGGCTCGTCGAGCGCGAGATCGATTGGCGCGCGATCACCCGCGCGCTCCGGGAGAAAAAGATGCGCGCGCTTTCGGTCTCGGCGACCGAGGTGTCGACGGGCAAGACCGTCCTTTTCATGCAGACCGCGCCGGGGGTGAAGCTCCCCGCCGTCGCGCCGCCCCGCACCGTCATCCGTCACTCGCGCGTCGGGCCTGTGCACGCCCTCGCGTCGGCCGCGATCCCGATCATGTTCCCCCCCGTTCGCCTCGGTCACCACCTCTACATGGACGGCGGCATCCGACAGAACACTCCCATCGCGCCCGCGCTGCGCCTCGGCGCGTCGCACATCTTCGTCATCGGCCTTTCGCGCGAGCTCAGCGGCCTGCCGAAGGGCTCGACCCAAGAGCCGTGCCCCAACGTCGCATTCGTCCTCGGCAAGGTCCTCAACGCGTTCTTGCTCGACCACGTGACGAGCGACTTCGAGGTCCTCGATCGGGTGAACAACCTCATCGATCTCGGCGTCGAGACGTTCGGGCCTGCGTTCCTCGATCAGCTCAACGGCGCCGCCGCCGAAGCGGGCAAGGCCCCGTTCCGTCGAGTGAAGACCCTGGTCGTGCGGCCGAGCGAAGACCTCGGCAAGGTCGCGGCCGACCACGTCCGTTCCTCCAAGCTGCGCGCCGGGCCGAGCCTGCGGCGCTTGCTCGCCCTGCTCGACGTCGGGCAGGCGACCGAGGCCGATCTCGCGAGCTACCTCCTCTTCGACGGCGCGTTCGCGCGCAAGCTCATCGAGCTGGGGCGGACGGACGCCGAGGCGCAGCGCGCAGAGATCCAGGCGTTCTTCGAGGACGCCGAGCGCGGATGAGCCTCAGGGCTTCTTCTTCTTGTCCGTCTTCTTCTTCTTCGAAGCGACCTTCTTCTTCTTGTCGCTCGACCCCTCGGACTTGTCCGACTTGTCGGACTTGCTCGATTGGTCGGCGCCGAGGGCGATCTCGACACGGTCGCTCCGGACCTTCACGAGGTACGGCGGAGGCTCGCCCTTGAAGCGAACGCTGATCTCGGTCGCGTCTTCGCGCGGGATGACGTCGAGCGAAGAGATGCGCTTGTCCTTGCGCACGAGCGCGGTGCTCGTGGAGAGCGACTTGCGACCGGGGACGCTCAGGTTGAAGCCTCCCTCGACCTCGCTCGCGGTAAAGCCCGAGACCGGCCCGTCCATGCGAACCTTCAGCACCCTCGGCTTCGAGACCTCGCCGCTCCCCCACTCTCGTACGAGATCCTTGCCGGCCGCCTTGCCCTCGTCGGCCTCCTCGTCGCCAGCGTCGGCCGCGTCGCCCTTGGCCTGCGCGGTCGAGACGGGCGGGGGGACGACCTGCTCGGTCGTGGAGAGGGGGG
>CALKVR010000268.1 GCA_938004815.1 uncultured Polyangiaceae bacterium
AGGCTGACGAGGTAGTAGTGGTTCAGATAGTTCGTGACGTCGACGAGCTGGACGTACGTGAACGCGACGAAGAACGTGACGATCGCGAGCCGGTAGAACAGGCCGAGCGCGATGAGCGCTCCCGTCGCCGCGATCACCCAGAACACGGCGTGCATGCCGCTCGCGCCGAGCGGCTCGACGAACGGGGCGAACGCGTAGGTGAAAAAGAAGCGCGGTCGAACGAAGAACTCGTCGACCCAGCCGTAGTGCAAGAACCGCGCGGCGCTGACGAAGCCGAGGAGGCCGAAGAGCACGCGAAAGGCGGCGAGCCCCGCCGCGTCTCGCGGGGTGAGCGCGCGCGCGCGCAAGCGGGCCCAGAGGGCGTCAGTCATTGTCGCCTTCGACCGACTTCGGGAGCTCGAGATCGAGGATGGTGACGAAGTCGGTCTTCAGCGCGTCGCTGACACGCTTCACGGCCGCGTGGAGGGCATCGACCGACGTCGGCTCGCTGCCCACGAGCGCGACGAGATCCGCGCTCGAGAGCCCATCGGCGACGGCGATCGCCGAGGCGATGTCGGCGCTCATCCGGTCGGCCAGATCGCCGGCGCCGGCGCTCCGCAAGAGGTCATCGAACCCGGTGTCGGCCGCCTCGTCACAACCCTCGAAGACCCTGCGGAAACCGACGAGGTTGTTCTTGATGTGGTCG
The DNA here is from genome assembly GCA_938004815.1 of uncultured Polyangiaceae bacterium. GTDB lineage: Bacteria > Myxococcota_A > Polyangia > Polyangiales > Polyangiaceae > Xiheicaenibacterium. The sequence continues at coordinate 686 of CALKVR010000268.1, forward strand.
CGCGCGACGCGCGCGTACTGCGACTCGACGTCCTCTGGGCAGGTGGCGTTTGCGCAGCCGTCGACCTTGCCCAGCACCAGGCCGAGCTTCAGGTCTTTGACCTCGCGCTCGAGGTAGAACATGCCGTCGCTGACGGCGTTCAGCGCGGCCTGGTCCGAGTCGAACGGCGAGCCCGATGCGCCCGCCGTCGAGAGCGTGGCCGCGAAGCCGTCGGACCACGCCGCGCTCAGCGCTGCGGCGTGCGCGGCGACGTCCGTCGCGACGACGGATGCGTAGGCGCGCTTGCGCACCGGCAGCTCGGCCCCGAGCGCCGCCCACGTGCCCTGGCTGTTGATGCTCGCGGTCGACGAGCACGCGTTGTCGTCGCCCGTGTAGAAGAGCAGGTACTCGACCGCGTAGAGCCCGCGCGTGTTCACGAGGGCCGTCGCGCCGAAGTTCGGCGACGCGTACTTCTGCTGGACGATCCCCTGATCGACGAGGCAGCGCGAGACGAGCGGCCACGAGTAGATGAGGTCACGCGAGCCCTCGCCGTCAGGCAGCGTCGTCGGGCCGGCCGGGCCGACGCGGATCACCTCGGCCTGCTGCCAGAGCACCATCGCCTCGAGCCACTCGGTACGCGCCGCCGTCTCGGTCTCGGGCGTCGGCGCGGCGGCGTACGCAGCGGCGGCGACGTCGAGCTCGCTCGCCGCGACCGCGAACTGTCCGTAGAGCGACGTCGCGCACGTCGCCACCCCGCCGAGGACCATCGTGCGCGACACCGCGCCAGGCCCCGTCGCCGCGACGTTCCCCGGGCCAGCGCCCGGCCCGACTGCGCCCGGCCCGCCGGCGGCGGCCGACCCCGTCACCGAGTACGACGTGACCCGATCACAGGCTCCGCCGAGCGCGATGGCCCCTGCGGTCGCGAAGACGACTCCGACGATGCCCCACGCCAGGCGGGGGCGGTGATGGTGCGGCATCCTACGTTGATAACGAAGTTGAAAATCGCCTTCAATAGGTTTCAAGGTCATGGTCGACGCGCCGGGCGCACCCGAGCACGCTCTCCGCCACGACCGCCGCGCCTCCGGGCGTGACCACGCGCGACCCACCCTGCCCGCGGATGGCCGGCTCACCCGGCCCCCAATTGGCGTTGGCGATCGTGACGCCGAAGCGGCTGGCGAGACCGCCGAGGAGGTCGGCGCGACCGTCGCCGGGCTCATCGTCGACCCACGCGCTCGGAAAGATCAGGAGATCGCTCGCGGCGAGGGCACCGTCGGCCTCGGAGGCGACGAAATGGATGTCGAAGCAGATCGCGATCGTGGCGCGCACGCCTGCGACGGTGAAGGTGGGGTGCGGCTCACGGCCCGGCGTCGCCCACACCTCGGGGTACCAGGGGTGGCGCTTGCGGTAGACGGCGATCTCGTCGCCGGTCGGCGAGAAGACGGCGCACGCGTTGAACGCGCGCCCGCCGTCGGCCTCGATCCAAGGCCCGGCGACGTGACAGCCGGCTTCGACCGCGAGCGCGCGCAGCGCCTCGAGCTGCCCGCTCGTCGCTTGTGGCTCGGCGAAGCGAGACAGATCGAAGTCGCCGTCCGGCGAGACGTAGCCGGTGAGCGCGCACTCCGGGAGAACCGCCAGATCACAGGGCCGCTCGGCCAGGAGGCGCCGCGCGTCGTCGAGCGCCTCGAGCTGCCGCGCGAAGCGCGCCGGGAGCTCGAGGACGGCGAGCCTCACCGGCTCGCCTCGACGGCGAACTGCGCGGCGCGGTGGCCGATCATCATGCTGGGCGCGTTGAGCGCGGCGACGGGCGCTACAGGCATGACAGATGCGTCAGCAAGACGAAGCGCCTGCACGCCGCGGACGGCGAGCTGGCGATCCGTCACCGTCTCGGCGCCGTCGCCGAAGCCGCACGTGCCTGCGTAGTGATAGGTCGTCATCGAGTTGTTGCGGATGAAGGCGCCGACGCCGGCCTCGCTGCGGCCCATGGGCCCCGGCATGAGCTCCGTCGCTCCGAACGAGGCCACCCCCGGCGAGCCCGCGATGCGCCGCGCGAGCTCGACGCCGCGGAGCATGACCTCGAAGTCTCCGGCCTCGGCGAAGTAGGCGGGATCGATGGCGGCGGGCGCGGTGTAGTCGGGCGACACGATGCGCACCGAGCCGCGGCTCTTGGGCTTGCCGAGGATCACGACGACGCCCCACACCCTGCGGACGAAGCGCTCGACGGCGCCGCGATCGAACAGCGCGCCGATGACGGACCGAATCGCTCGCGGCGCCCGGCCGTCCGCGTGGACGCTCGCGGGCAGCACCATCGCGGGGATCATCCGCATCATCCCCTCGCGCAGGCTGGAGCGCGCCGGGTAGAACACGAGGCACGCGTCGGGCTCGCCGGCCGCGGCTTCGCTGGCGCCTGTGCGGCCGGCCCCGAGGCGCAGAAAACCGTAGAGCTGCGGGTAGTGACAGTCGACGTCGCGCCGGGCGCGAAAGAACGTGGTGACGTTGGGGTGGTCGTGGAGGTTCTCGCCGACCTCCGGTGAGTGTGCGACGACCGGCACACCGAGCGCGGCGAGCCGCGAGCCCGGCCCGATGCCCGAGAGCTGCAGGAGCCGCGGCGTTTCGAGCGCGCCCGCCGCCAGGACGACCTCGGCCCGGGCCCGCGCGACGGTGGCCGCCCCGCCCACCTCGTACTCCACCCCGATGGCGCGCTTGTCGCGATCGAAGAGCACGCGGCGGACACAGGCGCCGGTGCGGAGCGTCACGTTCACGGGTGACGCGTCTTTGAGGAACGAGACGTAGGAGTTGCGGCGCTCGTTGCCGCGGAAGTTCATCCACTCGTAGCCGAGCACGCGAGAGAGGTCGCCGTCGTTCAGATCGTCCTTGCGTCGAAAGCCGTTCTCGACGGCGGCCTGGATGCACGCCTCGGTGAAGTCGGTTGGCTCGCGCCGGCGCACGTCGAGCACGCGCTCGACCGCCTCGAAGTGGGGCACGACGTCGCCCCACCGCCAACCCGGCCCCCACGCGTCGAAGTCTTCACGAGAGCCGCGCGTGTAGACCATGGCGTTGATGGCGCCACTGCCGCCGGCGCCCTTGCCGGAGCCGAGGAAGATGCGGCGACCACCGCAGCCTCGCTGCGGGGTGCTGAACCGCTCGATCATCAGGCGGTCGTTGATGAATGCGTCCTTGTAGCCGTCGGCGCGGAGCGTCTCGGGGTTGTCTTCGGCCCGGTCGCCCTGCTCGAGCAGGAGCACGCTCGCGCCACGCTCGGCCAGCTTGGCGGCGCACACCGAGCCCGACGAGCCGGCGCCGACCACCACGTAGTCGAACGTGTCGGTCATCACGCCACCAGCTCGTCGATCGCTCCCGCGCCCTCGCGCACGATCTGCACCTGCCCCTCGGAGAGGTCGACGACCGTGGTGGGGGTGATGCCGCAGACGCCGCCGTCGAGCACGACATCCAGGCGAAACCGCGCGTCGATCTCGGCGGGGTCGATCATCGCGTCCTCACCGGGCGGCGCCGCGGTGCTGCTGATGATGGGTCGACCGAGCTCGCGCGTCAGGGTGGTGACCACCGGGTGATCGGGCACGCGGATGCCGACCGTCTTCTGCTTGGAGAGGACCATCTTGGGCACCTCACGCGTAGCCGGCAGGATGAACGTGTACGGCCCCGGCAAGAAGTGCTTGAGGATGCGGTACGCCCAGTTGTCGACGACGGCGTACTTCGCGATGTCGGACAGGTCGTGGCAGATGAACGCGAGGCTCTTGTTCTTCTGCATGTTCTTGACGACGTACAGGCGCTCGATGGCCTGCTTGTTCATCAAGTCGCAACCGAGGCCGTAGACGGTGTCGGTCGGGTAGGCGATGAGCCCGCCGCGCTGTAGGACGGCGAGCGCCTGACCGATCTTGCGCGGCTCGGGGTGCCGAGCGTTGATTTCGAGAAGCACGGAACGACGAAGCCGTCAGTCTTTGATGGCTTCGCTGCCGCCGATGATCTCCATGAGCTCTTTGGTGATCGCGGCCTGGCGTGCCTTGTTGTACTCGAGCGTGAGCTTGTCGATCATCTCGGTCGCGTTCTTGGTCGCCGAGTCCATCGCCGTCATGCGCGCGCCGAGCTCGCTCGCCTGCGACTCGTAGAGCGCGCGGAGGATCGAGATGTCGACGTAGAGCGGAGCGAGGTGGTCGAGCAGCGCGTTGCGGTTCGGCTCGAAGAGGAACTCGCCCGAGTCGAGGCCGTCGCTGTCGGGCACCGGCGGGACCGGGAGGAGCCGCTCGGTGACGACTCGCTGGCTCATCGCGCTCTTGAACTCGTTGTAGACGAGGTAGATCGCGTCGACCTCGCCGTTCAAAAACGGCTTGAGGATCTTCTCGCCCACCGACTTGGACGTCTCGTAGCCGAGCTTGTCCCAGACGCCCGGCATGTAGTCGACGGCGATGCCGCGGCGCTGGAGGTAGTCTCGGCCCTTGCGGCCGATCACCGCGACGTCGACCTGATCGCCGTCGGCGGTGCGCTGCTTGTACTCGCGCTCGGCCTGGCGGTTGATGTTCGAGTTGAAGGCACCGCAGAGCCCGCGGTCGCTCGTGAGCACCACCAAGAGCACGCGCTTTTCGGCGCGGAGCGCGAGGAGCGGGTGCAAGAGCTCGCTGGCGTCGACGGCGTCGCCGCCCTCACCACCCTCTTGCGCCTTGGCCTGCACGCGCGAGGTGATCTCGCTCAGCATTTCTTGGGTCTTGAGGGCGTAGGGGCGCATCTCGGTGATGCGCTGCTGGGCGCGGTTGAGGCGCGCACCAGCGACCATCTTCATGGCTCGCGTGATCTTCTGCGTCGATTTGACGCTCGAGATCCGCGTACGGATCGCCTTGAGAGAAGCCACGGCTACTTGCCCTTCTTCTTCTCCGCCGACTTGGCCTCCGACTTGCCGTCGGCAGAGGACTTCTTCTCGTCGAGGACGAACTTCTCTTTGAAGGCAGCGATGGCCTTGTCGACCGTCTTCTTCAGATCGTCGCCGAGCACCTTCTTCTCGCGGATCTCGCTGAAGACCTCGGGGTGCTTGGCCTCGATGTACTTGTAGAGCTCGAGCTCGAAGCGCCCGAGGGCGCCGACGGGGAGGCTGTCGAGCGCGCCCGACGTGCCGGCGTAGATGATGAGGATCTGCTTCTCGACCGCGAGCGGCACGTACTGCCCCTGCTTGAGGATCTCGACCATGCGGACGTCGCGGTCGAGCTGCTGGCGCGTCTTCGCGTCGAGGTCGCTGGCGAACTGCGCGAACGCGGCCATCGCGCGGTATTGCGCGAGGTCGAGGCGGAGCGTGCCCGCGACCGACTTCATCGCCTTGATCTGGGCGTTGCCGCCGACGCGGCTGACGCTGATGCCGACGTTGATGGCGGGGCGGACGCCGGAGAAGAACAGGTCGGACTCGAGGAAGATCTGCCCGTCGGTGATCGAGATGACGTTGGTCGGGATGTACGCGGAGACGTCGCCGGCCTGGGTCTCGATGATGGGGAGCGCGGTGAGCGAGCCGCCGGAGTGCGGGTCTTGCTTGATCTCGTGATCGCCGCCCATCTTCTTGAGCGACTCTTCGGCCTCGTGCTTACCGAGCACGCCGATGTGCGCCTTGCCGTCGGCGCCCCTGAACTTCTCGTCGCCGGCCGGCACCTCGGTGCCCTTTTTCACGACGTAGTAGATCTGCGCCATCTTGGCCGCGCGCTCGAGGAGGCGCGAGTGCAGGTAGAAGACGTCGCCCGGGTACGCCTCGCGGCCCGGCGGGCGGCGGAGCAGGAGCGAGAGCTGGCGGTACGCGACGGCCTGCTTGGAGAGATCGTCGTAGATGCAGAGGGCGTGGCGGCCGGTGTCGCGGAAGTACTCGCCGATGGTGACGCCGGTGTACGGCGAGATGAACTGCAGCGGGGCCGACTCGCTGGCGGTCGCGGCGACGACGACCGTGTACTCCATCGCGCCGAAGCTCTCGAGCTTGTCGACGACCTGGCGCACGGTGGACTGCTTCTGCCCGATCGCGACGTAGACGCAGAAGACGCCCAGGCCCTTCTGGTTGATGATCGTGTCGACGGCGACGGCGGTCTTGCCCGTCTGACGGTCACCGATGATCAGCTCGCGCTGACCGCGGCCGATCGGGATCATCGCGTCGATCGCCTTGAGGCCCGTCTGCAGCGGCTCGTTCACGGGCTGGCGGAGGATGATGCCGGGCGCCTTCACCTCGACGCGGCGGCGCGACTTGGTCTCGATGGGGCCCTTGCCGTCGATGGGCTGGCCGAGCGCGTTGAGCACGCGCCCCACGACGGCCTCGCCGACGGGGACGTCCATGATGCGGTTCGTGCGCTTGACCTGGTCGCCCTCTTTGACGAGGCTCGTATCGCCGAAGAAGGCGCAGCCGACGTTGTCTTGCTCGAGGTTGAGCACCAACCCGAACAGCGACTGCCCCGCGCCCGTCACTTCGACGAGCTCGCCGGCCATCGCCCCCGACAGGCCGTGCACGCGCGCGATACCGTCGCCGACGGTGAGCACGGTGCCGGTCTCGGAGACCTGGGCCGCCTTGTCGATGTTCTGGATCTGCTTCTTGATGATCTGGGAGATCTCTTCGGCTCGCAGCTGCATGGTGCTCTGTCTTCGTTTCCGGGGAAGGCGGGGTCAGTTCGTGAGGGCGGCTTCGCGTAGCGTCGCGAGCCGGGAGCGGAGGCTGCCGTCGATCACCCGATCGCCGATCCGGGTGACGACGCCGCCGATGAGGGCGGCGTCGACGGCGTGCGAGAGCACCACCTTTTGGCCGGTGACGCGCTCGAGCTCGGCCTTGAGCCGAGCCAAGTACCCATCGCCGAGGGGGCCTGCGCTGATCACCTCGGCGCGGACGACCTTGGCGTCCTCGTCACAGAGGCGGCGCAGGTGGCGCGCGATGTCGGTCAGCGCGCGCAGCCGGCGACGGCGCGTGATGACACGGAGCGCGCGCTGGATGGTCGGCCCCGCGCCACACCGCTGCGCGAGCTCGAGGACGATCGCCTCGCGCGTCTCTTCGGGGACGAGCGGGTTCTCGACCACGGTGTTGAGCTCGTCGCTCGTGGCGTACGACTTGGCGACGTCGTCGAGCTGGTCGGCGAGGGCGAGGGTGTTGCCCTCGTCTTTGCCGATCTCGAAGATCGCGAGGGCGTAGCGACGGCCGATGGCGTCGTAACTCACGACTTCGGCGCTCCCTTCTCGATGGGCTTCAGCGACGTACCGACCGCGGTGAGGTACTCGTCGGCGAGCCGCTCTTGGTCACTGGCTTGGACGCGGTTCTTGAGGAGCGACTCGGCGGCCGCGACGGCGCCGTCGATCGCCTCTTTCAGGAGGTCGGCCTGGGCCTGCTTGAGCTCTTGGTCGACGCGGAAGCGCGCGTCCTTGCGGAGGCGCTCGCTCTTCTCCTGCGCCTCTTCGAGGATGCGCTTTTTCTCGATCTCCCACTGCAGACGGCTCTCTTCGACGAGCTCTTGGCGACGCTCTTCGATGCGAGCGACCTGGCGCTCGTACGTCTTGAGGCGCTTCTCGGCGTCGAGCTTGAGCTCGTTGGCGGAGTCGATCTCGTGCATGAGATCTTTTTTCCGCTTGGCCAGGGCGTCCATCACCGGCTGCTTGCCGAACCGGAACAGGATGAAGACGAGCACCGCGAAGTTGATGAACGACGCCAGGACCGGGGGCTCCTGGTTCTTGTGGTCGCACTCGTCTTTCGGGTTGTGGTAGCGCCACAAGAGCCGATCGATGAAGGCGGGCGACTGGGCCTTCTGGTTGTTGACCCCGAGGAGCCCCTGGTACCAGTTGATGTGCGGGGGCGGATCGTACGGGCCGTGGCCGGGGCAGTAGCCGCCGCTCGTCTTCGGCGTCGAAGGCGGCTCGGCCGGCTGGACGCCGGGAACGGGCGGGTGCCCCGGGGGAAGCTGCCCCGGCGGCATCGGCTGACCAGGCCGGCGAGCGCCCGGCTGGCCGGGCATCCCCGGCATGCGGGGCTGCCCCGGCATACCAGGTTGGCGCGCGCCCGGCGGCATCGGTTGCCGAGGCTGCGGCTGGCCGGGCTGCGGCTGGCCGGGCTGCGGCTGTCCAGGTCGCGGCTGACCGGGCTGGGGCTGACCCGGCTGGGGCTGACCCGGCGGGGGCTGCCCCGGCGGCGGCTGGCCCGGCTGCTGCGCCGAGGCGGTGGCCGCGAGCAGACCGACGGCGAGGAGCGCGCCCAAGAGAGAGGTGCGGATGCCGAGCCTCACGACACCACCTCGCGACCGAGGACCTTGGACGCGATCTGCTGCGCGAGCGCAGGCCGGCTGGCGTCGAGCTCACGGCGTAGGGCGCCGACCTCGGACGCGATCTTCTCCCTGCCCTCGGAGAGGATGCGGGCGGCGTCAGCCTTGGCCTGCTCGAGCATCTGCGCCTCGAGGCGAGCCGTCTCGGCTCGCAGGCGTTCGCGGTCGCGCGCCGCGTCCTGACGAACCTTTTCCAGCTCGGACTCGAACTTCGTGAGCAGCTCGCCGGCCCGCTCGTCCATCGTCCGCGCCTGGGCGCGGGCGCCATCCGTCAGCTTTTCGCGCTCTTCGAACAGCTTGAGGAGCGGATCGAAGATCAGCGGCTTGAGGATGACGATGAACAGGCCGAAAAGCGCGATCTGTGCGACGAACGACAGATCGAAGTCGACGTTCACATCGGAGCCGGACAAAACCAATAGTTTCGCGCCGGTGAAAGACTGAGCCATGTCGGTGGAGATCACGGTCGTGAGCGAGCGGGCACCTAGCACGCCTTCCCCCGAGCCGGAAGCCTTTCACTCGGAGGCGGTCGCTCTCGACGCTAGGGTCGGGCGCGCAGACGGGCGAGCCCGAGGCTACGGCGACGTCCAGTCCTCGACGCGCAGGTGCGGAAACACGGAGAACTCGTGGACCCGCTTGGTGGCCAGGACAAAACCGCCCGAGACGGCGATCGCGGCGATCATGACGTCGTCGGCGTCCATCTCGGGGGCGACGGTGGCGCGGAGCTTGGCGAACGACTGAGCGGCGTTCATGTCGAACGACGCCACGCGGATGGCGGCGACCAGGCTGACGACGTCTTGCATCACCCGCGGCTGCTGGGTGCGGCGCGCCGCCACGAGGAGCTGGCTCACCGTGATCACGCTCGTCCACCGCTCACG
>CALKVR010000269.1 GCA_938004815.1 uncultured Polyangiaceae bacterium
TTTGCAGGAGGGAGTGGCCGCAATTTCTCCCCCCCGCCCCCCCTCACTCCGTGAGGGGGGAGGCCGGGTGAAGCCAACGTGATTGCCACACGGGTCCGCTGGCGCTGATCGCCGCCTTCATTCTCGTCATGAATGGTCAGAGCCCCCACCTGACCGGGATTCGCGCCTGCGACATTCCAGTGTCGCGTGAACCCTGCAGGAATGGGCGGCAGTGGGCGCGGAAGATGTATGTCACCGCGCGCCACCTCGATGCGTCTGCCGTCGCTGTAGACGTCGACCAAGCGGACAACGACTCGACGACGCGATGGGGTGTCGATCTCCACCGAACGGAGGCAATCGACGTAGAGGCAGAGGCCGGGCGTGGCAGACTCAGGCGACGTTCTGACAGAGTCGTCTTGCATCGGCTACTCCGATCTGAATGCTGACATGAGATCGACGAAACCTGTTGCACTCATGCCTGCGCCCAAACCACTCGCCTCGCCTTCACAGAAGACTCTATGGTCAGTGGTCATTGCGCAAAGCCGCTCGTATCCGATTGCTATCTTTGCGAGCCTCAGCTCTGGTTGCCACGGTTTCGGCGGCCAGATCGGGAGCTCGAACGAAAAAGCGCCACCCCAACAAACGGCGCCGTCATCCTCGTCGAGTATACAGCCAGATCCATAGCCTCCCACGACCACGTCTCGCGCTGGAGGCAACCCCTCGATTCGAACCGGCAAGTGAGATTGCGCGAGCTCTTCGAAAGGGACACCGAGAAGTCCGAGCGGATCGATGCCAGCCACCTGACTCGTGATCGCCTGGACCCCGCCCCAGTCCTTCCCCTCTTCACCGTGAACTTCCGCCTGGCGTTCTCATTCCCACCATCCGTGAATTCTTAGCTCATTGGATAGGCGATCGACGTAGACCCAGGCCTGGGTTTGCATCTGCGTCTGCGAAGGTGCGACTGCGACCGGTGAAAACACTGCGCGGTAGTAATCGCGCGAGCAGGGAGACGAGGACCACCAAGCGACGGAGTCGAGGCGGCGATCGAACGCCAAGCTATCGAGCGTGAAGGTATCACACCCGATGAAGACATCGTCACGGGGCTGGAGAGCGCGCCCGAGAAAGACCGGCTCGGGCAAAAGGCGCAGGGGCTCGCCGGCATCGAGGGCCGGAGGCACATCGCCGCGTGACTTGGCAGCGTCGCGGTGCGCATCGATGACGCCGACCAGCCGCGTGCGCATCTCGGGGCGGTGATCGTCCACCACCGAGAGGACACCCACTCGCTCGACGCCGATCTCGGCCGAGAGCTCGGAGAGGAGCGCGGGCAAGGCGTCGGGCGAGACGGAGACGTCGCGCGCGAGATCGAGCTGCACCTCGGGCGCGCGGGCGATACGCGAGAGAGCGAGCGCGATGCGCACCGCAGGCGCCGCCAATTCGAGGCGCTCGATCTTGGCTTTGACGGCGCGAAAGAGATCGTCGGTGTGCGAGAGCGGAGCCGGCAGATCGACGAAGAGGCGCGCGGTCGGATCGCCCTCTACCGCGTTCCCTCGCAATCGATGGATGGCACGGTCGTAACCAATGGCGATATCGATGCGGCTCGCGGCTTGGCGGCGGCCCGTCAACCGCGCCGAGAGCTTGGAGACGGCGCCGCGGAGCGCGAACACGAGCTGCGGCGCCGTTTCGACACCGTCGTCGAACCCCACCTCTTCGATCAGGACCTCGGGCGGGTGGTAGGGGACGAGCTCGGCCGGATCGTGGCCATCCAGCCAGCCCAGCACCGCGCGCGCGGGCGGGGCGGCGCGAGCGGACGCTCGGGAAGCACGCGCCTTGGACGAGGAGGCGAACGCCTCGAGCCGGGCCACGAGCTGCGCGCGATCGAGGCGCGCCAGGTCGGCGATCGTGATCACCCCGAGGCGCGTGAAATAGGCGCAGAGCTCGGCCGGAATGGGGAGCGCGCCGAGCGGCAGATCGGCGATGGCCTGCTTGTCGGTGCCCGGAGGCGTGACGCGAGGTGCGCTGCCGCCGTGCTGCGCCAGCGCGCGCGCGATGTGGGGCCCGCCGGCGATGGCGACGGCTGCGTGGTGACCGAGCACCCCCACCCGCTCTTCGATCGCGTCGCAGAGCGCCGCCTCACCCCCGAAGAGGTGCGAGGCGCCGGTCACGTCGACCCAGACCGTGTCGCCGGGAGGCCAGCCGCCGGCATCGAGCGATACCGTCACCCCGAACTCCATCGCCACCTCCGCCACCGCGCCCAGGGCATGCACGAGCACGCGCGGCGTGATGCGCTCGAAGACCAGATCGGCGGCGCGCGCCATCGCCTCCCCCACCCGCATGCCGGGGCGAACCCCGCGCGCGGCCGCCGAGCCGGAGACGGCGCCCACCACCGCGGCAGCCGTATCGGCGGTCGCTACCTCTTCTTCTGAAAAGACCACCGCGATGGGCGTACGAACGGAGGATGGGTCGACGCCACGCGCTGCCAGCGCCACCTCACAGGCGAAAGAGGGGAGAAAAATGGCGGCAACACGGCGCGGGCCCATCTGGCGAGGTGCGGTCGCCATGGCTCAACCGGCTCGCTCCAACTCGACCACCGGATCGAGCTGGACCATTTGCGTGCCCGTGAGCCGGCCGTGCCGCTCTTTGGCCACGCGCACCGAGACCAAGCCTGGCCCCTTGGGCTCGACCTCCAACCGGAGCGCGACCGGCAGGGGCATGGCGCGGCGAACGATGGCGTCGGTCAAGAGAATGACGGTCGTGTCAGACTGCTCGACGGCGAGGGCCACCCGGCGGACGACGGTGGCCCAGCGACCGAGATCGACCGCGCCAGAGGCGCCCGTACCCGGCACGCCGGCGGTGTCGACGGCGATGACGCTGAAGACGCGGCTCTCGGCCAGGCGGACCACGACGCGCGAGAGCGCACCGAGCGGTGGGCGCACCACGAGGAGGCACGTGGCGTCGACCCCGCGCGCCACGACGGCCGGTGCGTGCAGCGTCGACCAAGGATCGACGAAAGCGCACCACACGCCACCGACCCATGGGTGCTTGGCCACCGCCGCCTCACCGGAGCGCAGCCGCCCATCGGCCTGCGCGGCGGCACACGCCCGAAGGGCGATGGTGGTCGCGCGGCCGAGCGCCCGTGGCGAGGTGAGCTCGACCACGGCCCCACGCGGCAGGCCGCCGTCGGGCAGCACATCACCCAGGGCGACAGGGAGCACCCTGGCTCGGTCGGGCGTTCCCAGGCTGATCTTGGGGTGCAACGCGTGGAGAGCGGCCGGCAGAGCCATACTGAACACCGTAACAGTACTCCTTCGAGGAAGCGTGCGCAAAGCCCTCGAAGGTGGGACATTGTTTGTCCTATGAGCCGGGCCATTTTGCTTGCGATCTGGATCCTGGCTGGAGCCGCGGGATGCGGGAGCGGGGGCTCGGCGTCGGCATCGAGCTCGGCATCGGCATCGAGCTCGGCGTCGGCATCGGCATCGGCGTCGGCATCGGCGTCGAGCTCGGCATCGGCGTCGGGATCGGCATCGGCATCGGCATCGGCGTGTCCGGCTGGCTACCGGTGCGGGGCAGTGGTCGCGCCCGACGCGGCGATCGATCTCATCCTGGTCGAGAAGAGCGAGCGGCGCCTCGCGCTCGTCACCGGGACCGACGTCGTCGCCGTGTACACGGTCGCGCTCGGATCAGGGGGCATGGGCCAGAAGCACTACGAGGGCGACAAGACCACGCCGATGGGCACCTACTCGGTGACCGCCATCATCAAGGGCACGAGGTGGCACACCTACCTCGCGCTCGACTACCCCAACCAAGAGGACAAGGCGCGCTACGACGCGCTCGTCGCTCGCGGCGAAGCGCCGGCTGGCGTCGGCGCCGGCTCGGGGATCGCGATCCACGGACGGCGCAAGGACATGCGCGACGGCCTCCACAAGCTCGTCGACTGGACCCTCGGCTGCGTCGCCCTCGACAACGACGAGATCGACGAGGTCGCCGCGCGCGTGAAAAAGGGCACGCGCGTGGTGATTCGTTGAGCTAGCCGTCGAGGCTGCGCGCGAGGTGCGTCGACAAGATCGCGTCGAGCGCCTGATCGGCCGAGAGGCCCGCTTGCTTCGCGATGGCCTCGAGCCGATCGATGTGCGCGGGCGCGAGATAGAGAGGCTGATCGACCCAGTGGCCGACGATCTGGGTGGAGAACGAGTCGCCCGCCTCTTGGATCTCGACGACCTGGTTGAAATCCTCGTCGTCGGCCTGCTCGCTGGGGCGGCCGCGCGGCGTGGTGATCTCGCTCGGCCACACGGCGCTGGGCGGGATGGCGGGTGCGAGATCGAGCAGACGCTCGACCACGACGCCGAGCGGACGGTCGGAGCTGTAAGCGAGCGTGGCGAGGACGTCGCGGTAGCGGACCGACATACGAAACGAGACGAGGACGCGGCCCATGGCGCTCGCCCCCTCGAGCGTGGGGCGGCGCGACGCGATCACCCGGACCACGCGCCACGCGTCCTCGCCGGGTCGCGAATCGATCACTTGCCGGCCAAAGCGAACCCGCCCGCCCTTCGGAACATGAAGCACGTCGTCGCCCATGGCTTGCCGGCAGAGCGTAGCGCTCGGGTGGACAATCCCCAAGGATTCAGCCAGGACGGGGGGCCGCGGCCAGCCAGGGCTGGGATCGGTACCGGTCCCAGCTGTCGGGGAGGATGGTCACGACCGGCCCGTCGATGTCGGCGCGCGCGGCGAGCCGGAGCGCGGCGGCCACGTTGGTACCGGCCGAGCCGCCGACGAGCAGCCCCTCTTCTCGGATGAGGCGGCGCGCCGTCTCGAACGATTCGTCGTCCGAGATGGTGATGGCTTCGTC
>CALKVR010000270.1 GCA_938004815.1 uncultured Polyangiaceae bacterium
AGCTGGGGTTGCCCGGCGAGGTCGAGCCGCTCGACGCGGTCGACATCGAGCCGCTGCTCGACGCGCCGCCGCCCTGGCCGGAGGCGGTCGAGCTCGACGTATCGTTCGACGTGGCGGCCCCGTCGTCACCGCAGGCGGGCAGAGACAGAGCAAGGAGGCCCCCCGCGAGAGGGACCGACAAGAGGAAGGAGGCAGCAGTGGCTTTCGTCACGCTGCTACGGTCGCACGGAGGTCGTCACGCGACAACTCGACGAAGCAGCCGCGCAAGCCCACGCGACGACGGCGTAGAGGAAGGCCTCGGCCAGCCGGAAAGGCCACGGGACGTCGCCGAGCTGCCCCCAGATGGCGGCGCCGCCGCGGCACGAGAGGAGCAGCGCGAGCGACGCATCGGCCCACCGCGGCCACGCGCCGCCCGCGCAGGCGACGACCGCTCGCGCGCCGAGGGCGAGCCCGCCGAGGCCGAGCACCGTGCCGGCGTCCGCGGCCAGCCAAGCGATCTTGGAACCGAGCGCGATGTGGAGACCCGACCCCGCGGCCAGTCGGCCGAGGACCAGATCGCCGAGGACCACCGCCGCGACGACGGTGAGCGCGCCGGCGGCGGAGAAGAACGCGAGCCCGCCGGCGCGAGCAGGTGAGGTTGTGCGGTGCGAGCCGATCGCCGCCATCCAGGCCCCGACGACCGCGGGCGGATCACACGCGGCGAAGAGGTAGTAGAGCCCCGGAATCTTCGCGCCGAAATGCGACACCACCTGCCCGACGAGGACGAGGGCGACCGCCGCGAAGGTGACGGCGACGAGGAGCAGACCCCAACGCGCCAAGGCCGCTCCCCCCTCACGCGGTGAGGGGGATCGAGGGGGTGAATCGACAGCGACAGCCTGACTGAGCACGCCTACCTCGCCCGCTCGTGAAAACCGTCAGAGGCCGAGCACGCGCGAGAGGAGCCGCCCCACCACGACCGGGACCATCTGGTGGCGCCATTCGGCGTCGCCCTCGATGTTGTCGAGCGGCTTGCACTCGCGCTTGGCGGCCTGGGTGATCGCGCCGACGATGTCGGCCGGCGAAGTGCCGGGGGCGATCTTCTGCGCGGCGGCCATGCGCCGCGGGCGGGCCGCGAGCGCCGACACGACGACCTCGACGGCCGCGATCGCATCGCCGTCGCGATCGACGCGGGCCGCGATCGAGAGCAATGGGAAATCGATCGCGTTGCGGCGGCGGAGCTTGTCGAACCCGCTCGTGCGCCCGGCCCGGGTGGGGACGACCACGCGCGACACGATCTCGTCCGCCTCCATCACGGTGTTGCGGATGCCGTCGGCGGTGAAGAAGCTCTTCGCATCGAGCACGCGGCGGCCACGCACGCTCTCGAGCTCGACGCTGGCCTCGAGCGCGATCAGCGCGGGCGCGGTGTCGTTCGACGCGGCGGCGACGCACTTTTGGCCGCCGGCGACGACATGGCACACGCTGCCGTCCTTTTTCAGGCAAAAGCCCAGGGCCGACCGCCAAAAATACGTCTGGTTGTAGTAGCGGCAACGCGTGTCGAGGCAGAGGTTGCCGCCCAAGGTGCCCATGCGCCGGTGGTGGGGCCCGCCGACGCCCTCGGCCGCCTCGGCGAGCGCGGGCGCGCCCGCACGAACGCGCGGGTCTGCGGCCACCGCGTCGAGGCTGGTCATGGCCCCGATCGAGAGCGAGTCGCTGGTCGCCTCGACGCCGAACAGCGCCTCGACGTGCTGGAGCGAGACGAGCGAGCGCGCATCGACGAGCCCCTGCTTCATGTTGGGCACGATGTCGGTCCCGCCCGCGATCACGCGCGCGTCGCTGCCGAACCGATGGAGCATCGAGACCGCCTCGGGGAGGGTGCGCGGTCGATGCAGACGGAACGCCGGGAGGGGGAGCATGCCTACTCCTCCTCTTCGGCGGCGACGCCCTCGCGCGAGGCCGACGCGGCCCTCTTGCGGAGCGCCTGGAGCACGCGACCGGGCGAGAACGGCAAGCGATCGAGGCGGATGCCCACCGCGTCGTAGATGGCGTTGGCGACGGCGGGGATGCTCGAATGGAGCGGGCCCTCGCCCGCCTCTTTGGCGCCGAGCGGGCCCTCGGGATCGTGCGACTCGACGAGGATCGAGACGATGTCGGGGACGTCGAGGGTGGTAGGGATGCGGTAGTCGAGCAAGTTGGGCCCGCGGTGCAGGCCGCGGTGATCGATCACGTGCTCTTCGAGCAGCGCCTCGGCGACGCCCATGTACACGCTGCCCTCGATCTGGCCGTCGACGAGCGTCGGGCAAAGCGCGCGGCCACAGTCGTGCGCGCACCAGACCTTGACCACGTTCACGATGCCGGTCTCGGCGTCGACCTCGACCTCGGCGACGTGGGCCGTGAACGAGTAGGCGGGCGAAGCGCCGATCGTGCCGCCGCGGTAGTCACCACCGAGCTTCGGCGGCGACTTGTACCAACCGGTGGCGCCGAGCGTGCCGAACCGGGCCTCGGCGAGCTGAATGGCCTCGGTCACGGGGACGGCGTCGGCCTCGCGGCCGACCGCGCAGAGCGAGCCCTGCGAGACGAAGACGTCTTTGGGGTGGACGCCGAGCTTCTCGGCGACCGCAGCCACGAGCTTCTCGCGGACCTGGCGCGCCGCCGCGATGGCCGCGTTGCCGTTCATGAACGTGCCGCGCGACGAGTACGCGCCGAGGTCGACCGGGCAGAGATCGGTGTCGGCCGACACGACGCGGACCGCGGCGAGGTCGAGCCCGAGCTCGTCGGCGACGAGCGTCGCGAGGAGGGTGTCGGTGCCCTGTCCGATCTCGCTGGCGCCGTTGAACACCGTGACGACGCCGGAGCGATCGACCTTGAGCTGCACCGCGCTCTGCGGCATCTCGTTCGGGTAGATCGGGTAGTTGGTGCCGGAAATGTAGGCGCTCGACGCGACACCCAAGCCGCGGCCAAAGCCGAGCTTGCCCCGCCGGTTTTTCCAGTCCGACGCCGCCTCGACCCGGGCCAGACACTCGAGGTAGCCGTTCGACGTGACGCGGAACCCGTTGACGGTTTGGCCCTCGACTACCGCGTTCTTGCGCCGGAGCTCGATGGGGTCGACGCGCACGCGCTCGGCGATCCGATCGAGCATCGACTCGAAAGCGAAGCGCGGCTGCACGCTGCCGTGGCCACGCTTGGGCCCGCAGGGCGGCTTGTTGGTGAAGTACCGCGTCGAGCTGAAGCGGTAATTGGGCGCGAAGCTCGGCAGGGTGAGGAGCTGGCCCGAGTAATAGGTCGTGACGAGACCGAACGACGAGTACGCGCCGCCGTCGATGCGCGTCTTGGCGTCGACGGCAGTGAGCGAGCCGTCGCTCTTGGCCCCGACGCGGTAGCGCATCGCCATGGGGTGGCGGCCGCGGTGGGCGTAGAACTCTTCTTCGCGGGTGTAGAGGATCTTGACCGGGCGGCCGGTGACCATCGCCAGCTTGGCGGCGGCGAACTCGAGCGCGAACGGCTCGCTCTTGCCCCCGAAGGCGCCGCCGACCGGCGGCTGGATGACGCGGATGCGCGCGGGCGAGATCGCGAGCACGCGCGAGAGCTCGCGGTGCAGGTAGTGCGGCACCTGGGTGGCCGACCAGACCGTGAGCAGGCCGTCGCCGTCGTACTGGCCGATCGCGCAGTGGGTCTCGATGGGCGCGTGGGCGGTGCCCTCGAAATAGTACTCGCCCTCGAGCACGACGTCGCTCGCGCCGAGGGCGGCGTCGACGTCGCCGAACGAGAGATCGACGGTCTTGGAGATGTTGTCTTTGCCGGTGGCGCCGAGGCCGATCGACGGGTTCTGCTCGGCGGCGTCGAGATCGAGCGCGGCCGGCAGCACCTCGTACTGGATGTCGATGGCTCGGGTCGCCAGGTCGGCGGAGCGCTCGTCGAGCGCGGCCACCGCCGCCACCGCGTCGCCGATGAACCGAGCGTTCTCGAGGGCGAGCGGGTACTCGTCGGGCGTCCACGGGATGATGCCGAAGCGCCGCGGCATGTCGCGGCCCGTCACGACCGCGATCACGTTCTTGTCGGCGAGCGCGCGGGAGGCGTCGATCGAGACGATGCGCGCGTGCGGGTGCGGGCAGCGGACCAAGCGCGCGTGGAGCATGCGCGGGAGCTTGATGTCGTCGGTGTAGCGGACCTCACCCCGTACCTTGCGAATGAGATCGCCGCGCCGCGCGCGCTTGCCGACCAGGCCGGACCGACCGCTGCCGTCGCCGGCGCTCATCGGCGCTTCTCTTTCTCTTTGGCGGGGGCGAGCGGGGGCGGCACGTGCGCGCCGGGCATGTCGACCCCGGACGGCTCGTCGCCGCGACGGATCTTGGCCGCGAGCTCGACCGCGGTGACGATCGCGCCGTAGCCGGTGCAGCGGCAGAGGTTGCCCGAGAGGGCGCGGCGCACGTCGTCGCGGCTCGGGCACGCGTTCTGGTGCAGGAGAGCGGTCGCGGTCATCAGCATGCCGGGGGTACAAAACCCGCATTGGCCGGCCCCACACCGATCGAATGCGTCGAGGAGCGGGTCGAGATCGGGCGGGCCCTTGAGCGACTCGACCGTCGTCACCTCACGCTCGTCGCAATGGACGGCGAGGGTCAGGCACGAGAGCTGCGGCTTGCCATCGATGAGCACCGTGCAGGCGCCGCAGTCGCCCTTGTCGCAACCCTGGCGGGTACCCACCAGGTCGAGGTCGTAGCGGAGCATCTCGAGGAGCGTGCGACTGGGCCGGGTGAACGTCTCGACCGGGTCGTCGTTCACGCGCAGGCGGATCGGCACCCACCCCTCGGCGAAGGCGTCGTCTGCGCCAGCGCCTGCGCGCGCGGCGGGCTCGACCCCCAGGGCGGGCGCTTGGTCGCCGAGGACGCAGGCGGCGTCACGCTCGGCGTCGAGCCCGCGCGAGAGACGGCCGACCAACGGCGCGGCCGGGAAGATCGACCATTGCATCGCGCGCGCCGCGATGTCGGTGTAGCGGCGCAGCGCGGCGAGCGGCACCGATGCGCGCTGCCCCAGGGCGCCGAGGTTGTAGATCAGCGACTCCATCGCGACGTTGCCCACGCGCTCGCCGACGCCCATCGCGGTGCCGTGCACGCGCTCGACGCCGACCCGCGCCGCCTGCAGAGCATTGGCGAGCCCGAGCCCGCGGTCCTCGTGGCCGTGCCAGTCGAGCTTGACGTAGCCCGCGCCGCGGCTCTCGAGGAAGCTCTTCACGAAGGACACGAGCGCCTCGACCCCGAACGGATCGGCGTGGCCGACGGTGTCGCAGAGACAGAGCCGCGTGGCGCCGGCGTCGATGGCGGCGCTCCACAACGTGGTGAGGCTCTTGGGGTGGGCGCGCGTCGTGTCCTCGGTCACGAGGCAGAACGGCAGCCCCGCCCGCCGCGCCGCATCGGCCGCGCCGCCGACGCGCTTTTTCAAGAAGTCGTCGTCCCAGCTCTCGACGTAGTGCCGGATGGGCGAGCTCCCGATGAACGCGTAGACCTCGAGGGGGGCGCCCGCGCGCTGGCTGACCTCGGCGATCGCGTTCACGTCGCCCTCGACCGTGCGCGCGGCGGCGGTGGCGCGCACCCGCAGGCGCGCGTCGGTGATCTCTTTCAGCAGGGCGGAGGCGTCGTCGACGGCGCGCGCCGACGCCGCCGGCAAGCCCACCGACGCGACGTCGACGCCGATCGCGCTCATTGCGTGGAGGAGCGCGATCTTCTCGTCGCGGCTCGGATCGTGCACCGAGGGGCTCTGGAGCCCGTCGCGCAGGGACTCGTCGTTGACCTGTACGTGTCCCGAAGCCGTCACCGGAGCGTCCTCTCGAGGGGCGATGAGGATCTCATGAAAATACCCTGGCCGGATAGCCTCTCGGCGCTCACGGCGCCGCCGGAACGAGCACGACCTCGTGCGTGATCGCGACGGTGGGCTCGAGCATCTTGGCCACGGAGCAGTACTTGTCGGCCGAGAGCGCGACCGCCCGCTCTGCTTTGTTCTCTGCGACGTTGCCGCGGATCTCGAAGCGGAGGTGGATCTTCGTGAACACGGCGGGCACGGCGTCGGCGCGCTCGCCGTCGACGGTGATCGTCAGGCCCTGGAGCGGCTCCTTTTGCTGGGTGAGGATCTTCACCACGTCGATGCCGCTGCAGCCGGCCAGCGACGCCAGCACCGCCTCCATCGGACGGAAGCGCTCGCCGGTACCGCCGAGCTCGGCCGACCCCTCCATCTCGAAGCGCGCCCCGGACGGGCTCTCGGCGACGAACGTCGCCCCCACGAGCTGCTTCACCGTGACCTTCATGGCGCCGCCTTCGTCGAGAACAGATCGCTGGAGAGGTACCGGTCGCCGCGGTCGCAGATGATGACGACCACGACGCCATGCTCGAGCTCGCGCGCGACCTCGAGCGCGGCCACGACGGCGCCACCGCTCGAGACGCCCGCGAAGACGCCCTCTTTCTGGGCGAGGCGGCGCGCCATCTCCTCGGACGCGCGCTGGTCGACGTCGACGATGCGGTCGACGCGCGCGGGCTCGAAGATCTTGGGCAAGTAGGCCTGGGGCCAGCGGCGGATCCCGGGGATGCGCGAACCGTCGGTGGGTTGGACGCCCACGATCGACACCTCGCCCGACTGCTCTTTGAGGTACCGCGACACGCCCATGATCGTGCCCGTCGTCCCCATCGACGAGACGAAGTGCGTGATCTTGCCGCCGGTGTCGCTCCAGATCTCGGGCCCCGTCGTGCGGTAGTGCGCGCTCCAGTTGTCGGGGTTGGAGAACTGGTCGAGCATGATGGCGCCGCCCTTCTGGACCTCGGCGCGGGCGTAGTCGATCGCGCCCTCCATGCCCGCGTCGTCGGGCGTCAGGGTGACGGTCGCGCCGAAGGCGCGCATCGTCTGGACCCGCTCGGCCGTCGAGCCCGCCGGCATCACGAGCTCGAGCTGGTAGCCCTTGGCGCAGGCGATCATCGCGAGCGCGATCCCGGTGTTGCCGCTGGTCGGCTCGATGATCCGCACCCCGCCGGCGAGCTCGCCGCGCGCCTCGGCGCCCTCGATCATCGAGAGGGCCGGGCGGTCCTTC
>CALKVR010000271.1 GCA_938004815.1 uncultured Polyangiaceae bacterium
CCCCACCGGCGGGCTAGGTGCGCCCCGGGGCCTCGAGCGGGCTCGGCGAGGGCCGGGTCCTTGCCGGGCACCGGGATCTTGACTAGACAGCACCGCTCCACGTGACATCGCTCATCCTCCAACCTTCCGAGCCCGGATCGGCGCCTGCGCCCTCACCCACGCCGAGCGGGGGCCCGGCCGCGCCCGAGGGCGGTGGCGGCCTGTTCGGCGGCGGCCTCGGCTCGATGCTGTTCCTCCTCTTGCCGGTGCTGCTCATCTTCTGGATGACGCGCAGCCAGAACAAGAAGCAAAAAGACCTCGAACAGAGCCTGAAGGTCGGCGATCGCGTCGTCACCCGCGCAGGGATGATCGGCAAGGTCACGAAGCTCGGCGAGAAGACGGCCGAGGTCGAGATCGCTCCCGGCGTGTTCGTCGCGTTCGTGAAGTCGTCCATCGAGGGCAAGGATCCGAACGATCCCAAGGCCGCCGAGGCGAAGAAGGACGACAAGAAAGCGACCGACGCGAAGAAAGACGAGAAAGAAACCAAGCCCGCCAAAGCTTCTACGGAGAAGGCTTCCGCGGAGAAGGATTCCGCCGAGAAAGGAGCCTCCTCGAAGGAGGCGAGCTGAGTCGTGGTCTACGTCTACTTGAAGTACGGGCTCGCCGCCCTCGCGGTCCTGCTCGCCTTTGCTGCGTTCGCCGTGAAGTCCAAGCGCGGCCCGCTCGTGTGGGCGGCCGTGAGCGCCGCGGTGGCGGGGCTGTGCTCGCACTATCAGGTCTTCTGGCTGGCCACGGTCGCGGCGCTGATGATCCCGTGGGCGCTGGTCACCGCCGGCGACTGGATCGACTCGGCTTGGCGGAGCAAGGTCGGCTTCTGCGTCTTCCTCGTGATCGGGTCGGTGCTGTGCCTGTACCCCACGTACGTGGACGAGCGGTTCGGTCGCCCCGACATCGATCCGAACCTCACCGATGAGCAGCAGGCCGAGGTCGACGCCAAGGCCAAGGCCGGCGAGCTCGGCTTCGCGCGGTTCATCCGCTCGAACATCCCGTTTCGTCTCGTCCGCGGCCTCGACCTCAAGGGCGGCTTCCGCGTGGAGTACGCGGTCGACGTGCAAGAGGCGATCAAAGACAAGCGCGACCGCTACTTCGACGATCTGCGCACGCAGCTCGCGCGCACCCTCGGCATCACCGAGGACGACGCCCTCCCCACCCTCGAGCAGCTCGCGAAGCTCGCCGAGCGCGTGAAGGTGAGCAAGCCCCGCGACGACGTCACCAAGGTCACGGTCGAGTTCAACGACGACGCCGACTACCAGAAGGCGAACAACGAGACGTTCCTCGCGCGCTTCACGCAGGAGATGAACATCACCCGCGGCGGAGAGACGAAGATCCTCGGCTTCCAGATCAAGGGTGAGGTCGTCGACCGCGTGCGCACCGACGCCGTCGCGCAGGCCAAAGAAAAGATCCACCGGCGCATCGACTCGCTCGGCGTGAAAGAGACGCAGATCGCGCCAGGCGGCAGCGGCGAGGACATCGTCGTCGAGGTCCCCGGAGACGACCGGCGCGCCTTCGAAGAGATCAAGAGCATCATCAGCCAGACGGCCCGGCTCGAGTTCAAGATGCTCGACGACACGGCCGGCTTCTTCGACGAGATGGCGAACGCGCCCCCCGACCCGAAGATGCAAGAAGAGGGCATCCTGTTCCGCCTCGAGGACGCCCCCCTCGGCCCGGGCAAGACCGAGCCGCGCGCCTACGCCCTCCTCGAGAAGCGCCCCGGCGAAAAGATGGTCGAGGCCAAGGAGCGCATGCGCGCCTGGGTCTCCACCCTCCAGGTCCCGGACACCCACCAGATCGTCTTCGGCAAGGTCACCGAATTCGACCCCGACAAGAACGAGTTCACCGAGTCGGGCTGGCGCACGTACTACGTGCAGTCGAACGCCGACATCGTCGGCGACATGATCCGCGTCGCTCAAGCCGCGCGCGACCAGGCCGACGCGGGCGGGCTCGGCGGCTGGCAGGTCAGCCTCGAGTTCACCCCCATCGGCGCCGACCGCTTCGAGAAGGTGACGGGCGCCAACATCAACAAGCGCTTCGCCATCATCCTCGACGACGTCGTCGAGAGCGCGCCCGTCATCCAGGGCAAGATCGCAGGCGGCAGCGCCCGCATCACCATGGGGCGCAACAACCCCGAGCAGCAGTACCAAGACGCGAAGCGCCTCGAGCTCGTCATCAAGAGCGGCGCGCTCCCCGCGCCCATCTTCCACAAGAACGAGCGCGTCATCGGCCCGCAGCTCGGCGCCGACGCGATCCAGCAGGGCGTCCGCGGTGCCCTGATCAGCGGTTCGCTCGTGCTCCTCGCGATGGTGGTCATCTACTCGCGCGCCGGGTTCATCGCGAACCTGGCCGTGCTCTTCAATTTCCTCCTCCAGGTCGCGATCCTCGCGATGTTCGGCGCGTCGTTGACCCTCCCCGGCATCGCCGGTCTCACGCTGACGATCGGCATCGCGGTCGACGCCAACGTGCTCATCAACGAGCGCATCCGCGACGAGCTACGCGCGGGCAAGACGCCGCGCCAAGCCGTCGACATCGGCTACGACCGCGCTTTCAGCGCGATCATCGACGGCCATATGACGACGCTCATCTCGGGCCTCATCCTGTTCCAGTACGGCTCCGGGCCGATCAAGGGCTTCGCCGTCGCCCTCATCGTCGGCATGGTGGCGAGCCTGTTCACCGGCGTCGTGTGCACGCGGCTGATGTTCGACTACGCCGGTCGCTGGCGGAAAGTGAAGCAACTGAGCCTGGGCTGAACGCTCCGGCCAAAGGTACTCGAGATGGTCTTTCTCACCCTCTTTCCGCACGGCAAGGTCTTCGACTTCATGGGGAAGCGGAGGCTTTTCTACCTCCTCTCCGTGATCCTCATCGGTGCGAGCTTCGTCTCGTTCTTCTACCCGGGCCCCAAGTGGGGCACCGACTTCAAGGGCGGGACCGAGGTCGTCGTCCAGTTCACGAAGCCGGTCGACCAGCTCGCCGTCCGCGAAGCGATCGAGCAGATCAAAGACGCACAGGGCAAGAACGAGTTCGACTCGCCCGAGATCGTGAGCGTCCCCAACAAGCCGAACGCGTTCCTCATCCGTGTACAAGAGGTGAGCGCGCTCTCGGACGAGGCGCGTACGGTGATCACGCGCGCGACCTGCTTCTCGGAGGGTGATCGCCCGGCCGACTGCACCGAGGTCACCACGCCGACGGATCTTCGCTTCAGCCCGGGCGGCGACAAGTTCGTGCTGCGCTACGATCTGGGGCTCGAGAAGCTCGACGAGGCCGCGCGCCAGGCCCGCAAAGAGGCGGTCGTGGCCGACGTCACGCGTCGCATGGCGGAGGTGCCGGGCGTCAGCTTGTCCAAGGTCGGCCAGCCCGTCCAGCTGATCAGCGAGCGCGACGGCAAGGTCGAGGTGCACCTCGCGTCCAAGGGCGACACGCTCATGGACGGCCTGCGCGCCAAGTTCGGCGACGCCGTGCCCGAGCACCCCGACAGCGTCGAGTGGATCGGCCCCAAGGCCGGCGCCGAGCTCCGCGACATGGCCCTCAAGGCCATCGCCATCACCCTCATCTTCGTCATGGCCTACATCGCGCTGCGCTTCGATCTGCGCTTCGCGCCGGGCGGCATCGTGGCGCTGTTCCACGACGTCATCGTCGCCCTCGGCGCCATGTGCGTGACGCAGCGCGAGATCTCGCTGACGACCGTCGCCGCGATCCTGACGATCCTCGGCTACTCGATCTCCGACACCGTCGTCGTCTACGACCGCGTCCGCGAGAACCTCGGCAAGTACCGCGGCAAGACGTTCCCCGAGCTCGTGAACCTGTCGGTCTCCGAGATGTTCGGGCGGACCATCATCACGAACGGGACGGCCGCTCTCTCCCTCCTCGCCTTTCTCTTCTTCGGCACCCAGGTCATCAAAGACTTCGCGTTCGCCATGCTGATCGGCGTCATCGTCGGCACGTATTCGTCGATCTACATCGCTGCCCCCGTGACCGAGTGGGTCGATCGCCGCTTCTTCGCCGGCGGGATGCAGAAGACGCGCGGCAAGGTGGCTCGCGTCCGCGCGCAGAAGAAGGCCGACGCGGTCGTTTGACGCCGGACGACGCCAGCGGCTTCGACGACGATCTCCGCGACCCGGGCGGGCCCTCCGAGGGGGCCACCCGCCTCCGGGACGCCTACGGTCTCACGTTCACGGCGGCCGAGCTCGTCTTTCGAGCCGGCCGCGACGCCGGCGACGAGACCGAGCGCTGGCTCGATCCCAAGCTCGCCCACCTGACCGCGCCCGACGCGATGGCCGGGCGCGCCCCCGCCGCCGAGCGGATCGCGTCGGCCATCCGGCGCAAGGAGCGCATCTGCGTCTTCGGCGACTACGACTGCGACGGCATCACCTCTGCGGCGGTGATGACGACCGCGATCCGCGCGCTCGGGGGCGAAGCGGTGCCGCTGCTGGCGACCCGGACCGAGGGCGCCTACGGCCTCAGCGCGAAGGCGCTCGCCCGCGTGCGCGCGAGCGGGGCAGGGCTCGTCGTCACCTGTGACTGCGGCTCGAGCG
>CALKVR010000272.1 GCA_938004815.1 uncultured Polyangiaceae bacterium
CCATCAAGCAGAGCTTCAACCAGCGCGTCATGGGCGGCAGCAACACCATCGTCGACCACGACATCGCGATCACGTCGAACAAGGCGAGCCTCACCGCGGTCGCGCAGGTGAGCATCGGCATGATGTCCGAGGTGATCAACGTCACCCCCAGCCAGCTCGGCGTCTTGAGCTGCGGCCAATCGGCGATTGTGCTCTTGCCGAGCGACATCGTGATCGACGCGCCGAAGGTGATGATCAATCCGGGGCTCGCCTTCACCCAGTTCGTCATCGAAACGGGGGAGATGCCGATAGAGCCGGAGGCACCGAGCGTCCCCCCCGCGATCGCGTCGCCGACCGACCCAAAGAAGGCGATCGACCCCTACGATCGACTCCCGAGGCCCACCGGCGCCGAGTACGACTACCAGGAGGATCTCTGGAACGAGTACCAGGCGGCGATGGAGGAGCACCGCGACAAGACGAAGATCTACAACGACACCATGGAGAGGCTCTCCAAGGGAGAGCGGGTCTCCGCCGATGAGTGGAAGCAGAGCAAAGATTGGGTCAACGACCGGTACCGCGGAGAGTCGGGCAAGACCTATCAGGACTTCAGGTGGCGCGACCAGCGAGACAACCGAAGAAGGAATCGCGGCGACAAGTGGTTGCAGCGCCAGGAGTAGACGGAGGCAGCCATGAAACTCACACGCTTGACGATCTTGGGGTGTGACCGGCTCGCCGACCTGACCCTCACCGTCTGTTCCCGGACTGACAAGGGGTCGCTGACGCTGGTCTCGGGGCCGGCCGGCAGCGGAAAGACCGCTCTGCTCGAGGTTCTGATCGCCGCGAAGGAGTCGTGGGGGCCCTCTGGGGCGCGCCTCCCCTATCACCCCCGGTCGCGCGACGGACAGGGAGCCAAGCTGAGCGCCGAGTGGTCGATAGCCGGCAGCACCGTGGAGGCTGAAGCGATCTTCGATTCGCCGCTCGGCTTCGCGGGGGCGACGGATGATCGCCTCGAGCACGCTGTCAGCGGCTACTCGGTTTCGCCAGCCTTTTGGAAGCTCGAGTACATGCACGAGGGCCGCGCGATCGAGCGCGGCGCCCCCCTTCCGGCGACGCGCGCCGCGGCGCGCATCGAAATCGATCCGCTGAAGTATGCCCACGTGGAGCCCCTCCTCGTTCGGCGGAGCGAGGAAGATGGCCCCGCCGTGATCGAGCGGCTCTCGGCGGTGCTCGCGGGGTTTGGGCTCGGGATCGCCTGCGCGCCGCGCGGCGGCGGGGTGGTAGTCACCACCTCGAGAGGCCAGCGATCGGTCTCATCGCTTGCGCGCAGCGAGCAGCAGCTCTTCTTGCTGCTCGCGGCCCCGTTGGCGTTCGGCCTCGACAACGGGATGCTCTTCATCGACACGTTGGAGCAGGGGCTGCCCGCGGCGTGGGTCGCGAAGGTTGCCGGCGCGTTGCGCCAGCTCTTGCCCGACACCCAAATACTAGCCACCACGCGCACGCCCGAGATCGTGGGCGCAACGGACCTTCACATTCAGCTGAGGTAGCCTCATGGCCGTCTACCATTTCTCCGAGGGCGCTTTCGATTTGCCCAGCGGTTGGCTCGACCAGAGCGTGCACATGTTGGTGCGGGGCGACGGGCCTCCCGCGAGTGGGCCAACGCTGGTCATCAACCGCGAGCCCCTAGCGGCTCCCTTCGCCGAGCAGGTAGCCGCCAACGTCTCGGGCATGCGACGAACGCTGCCAGGGTTCAAGCTCATCGAAGAGAAACGAATCGTCGTGGGAACGCTTCCGGCGATCAGCGTCGAGCTCTCTTGGAAAAAGGACAGCGCCGCGGTCACGCAAAAGGTGATCTTCGTCGCGTACGCGAGCGTGATGCTCCACATCACGCTCTCGGGTGGACTCGGATCGTGGGAGACGGCTCGCGCCGAGCTCGAGCGCGTCGTGGCAAGCATTCGGTTCCGCTCACCGGAGTCAGTCGCATGAGCCCGCCGGACGTCCGCTTCGCGGCGCGAATCAACGACAAGATCACCCACAGCATGGCGCCCGTGGGGCAGTTCGTGGGAGGTGCGGCCGGATGCATCATCGCCGTCGCGCTCACCGCGTTCGGAGTTGGCCCGGCGGCCATCATTCCGTTCACGGTGACCAGCGCCTCGCTCGGCAAGGCCCTCGCCGACAAGTTCGCGCCCGCCGTCGAGACGGGCGAGATCGAGGAAGGCGCGGCGACGGTATTCTACGGTCCCGACCAGCGCAACGCGGCGTATCAGGGTCACAAGGTGAAGTGTCGCGGACCAGGGGGCACCGAGTCGGACAGTCCGTTCGACGGCATCAGTCAGAGGCGCCACGGCATCGATCCCGCACACCCGAGCACCGGTGGCGGCGGCCATGGCGGCGAGAAGCTGGACGAGGGCTCCAAGACGGTGTGGGTCGAGCTAAAAATGGCCTCGCGCGTCGCAGAGCGTACGAACTACGGCGGAGCCATCAAGACGGGGATCGACACCATCGAGATCGGCGGAGAGACGATCCGACGAACGCCGCTCGACCAGCAGCTGTCGCCCGAGCAACGCGCCCTCGACAATTTCTTCTGGGGGCTCGACTGGGTCGGAACGTTCACCAACCCGACTGTCGGCGCCATGTTCTTCGCCAGCGTCGTACTGAAGGGACTGGGGCAGGCGTCGGAGGCCAAGTACGGGAAACAGAGCACCGTGACGCTCACGATCAAGGCGCTCGACACCCTCCTCAGCCTGTCGAAGGTGGCCAAGAGCCCGAAGGACCTCAAGAAGCTGAAAGAGTTGGTCGACGACGCATCTACGGATCCCGCGAAGAAGGCGGAGCTCCTCAAGAAGGGCACCGATCTCTCCAAATCCGGCGCCAAGGTCGTGAAAGAGAGCCCCAACTACGCCGAGAAGATCGCGTCGAGAGGCGACGACAAGCGCGTGTCAGACGAGACGAAGGGCAAGAACCGAGGGAGCAAGTAGTCCCATGCTGCGACGTGGCGGTCGCGCTCAGCCCTCTTTGCGCTCGTGCTCGACGAGCGACAAGTAGGTCTGGTCTTTCAGGCCGCGCTCGTACTCGGCGACGAGCCGCATCCCCTCGGTCGGCTTGAGGCGGTCTTGCTTGATCGCGCTGTCGACCTGCGCCTTCACCTTGGCGACGAGGTCGTGGGTGTCCCACTGCGTCATCGCGAGGACGTCCTTGATCGTGTTCCCCGCGATGGTCTCCTCGATGTAGTAGCCGCAGTCTTCGTCGTCATCGAGGAACACGTGGACCTCGTTCACGCGCCCGAACAGGTTGTGGATGTCGCCCATGATGTCCTGGTAGGCCCCGGTCAAGAAGATGCCGAGGTGGTAGGGGCGACCGTCGAACGCGTGGAGCGGCAGGGTGTCGCGGACGTCTTGCAGGTCGATGAACTTCGACACCTTGCCGTCGGAGTCGCAGGTGATATCGACGATGGTCGACTCGGTGGTGGGGCGCTCGTCGAGCCGCGAGAGCGGCATGATCGGAAAGAGCGCGCCGAGCGCCCAGTGGTCGAGCAGCGACTGGAAGACCGAGAAGTTGCAGATGAACTGGTCGGCGATCTGCGGCTTGAGATCTTGGAGGCTGTCGGGCACCTCGACGCCGTCGGTGGCCGCCGCCATCGCCAGCATGCGCCGCGCGATGCCCCAGAAGAGCTCTTCGACGCGAGCCTTGATCGGTAGCTCGAGCAAGCCGAGCTCGAACCGCTTCTCGGCCTCTTCTTTGACGGCCTGCAGATCGTTCCAGCACTCGCCGAGGCTCTCGGGCTTGAGACGCTCGACGACGTCGGCCAGCTCTTGCACGAGCTTGTGCTCGTTCTGCGGGTCGACCGAGACGTCGGCGACGGGTTGGCGCTCGATCGAGCCGAACGCCTCGACGACCAGCACCGAGTGGTGCGCGACGAGGGCGCGCCCCGACTCGCTGATGATATCCGGGTGCGGCACCTTTTCTTCGTCGCAGATGTCGGCGACGTTGTAGACGACGTCACGCGCGTACTCTTCGAGCGAGTAGTTCATCGACGAGTGGAACGTCGATCGCGACCCGTCGTAGTCGATCGCGAGCCCGCCGCCGACGTCGAGGTACTCGATCTGCTGCCCCATCTTGCGCAGCTTCGCGTAGTGCCGCGCCGCCTCGCGGACGGCGCGCTTGATGATCTGGATGTCGGGGACCTGCGACCCGATGTGAAAATGGATGAGCTTGAACGCGCTGGCGAAGCCGGCGGCCTTGAGGATCTCGATGGCCTGGAGGATCTCGCTCGTCGTCAGACCGAACTTGGCGTGCTCGCCGGCGCTGGTCGCCCACTTACCCGCCCCCTTGGAGACGAGGCGCGTCCTGAGACCGATCATCGGCTCGACGTTCATCTCTTTGGCGATGCGCGCGATCGAGCGGACCTCGCTGAGCTTCTCGGCGATGAGGATGACCCGCTTGCCGAGCTTGCGGCCGAGCAGGGCGGTGCGCACGAAGGAGTCGTCCTTGTAGCCGTTGCAGACGATGAGCGAGTCGGGGTCGTTGTGGATCGAGAGCGCCGCGTACACCTCGGGCTTGCTGCCGACCTCGATGCCGAAGTGCGCCGACTTGCCGGCGTCGAGGATCTCTTCGACCACCTCGCGCAGCTGGTTCACCTTGATCGGGAACACGCCGCGGTAGCGGCCCCGGTACTTGTTCTCGTCGATCGCCGCCTGGAACGACGTCGTCAGCTTGCGCACGCGGTGGCGGAGGATGTCCTGGAAGCGGACGAGGAGCGGCGTGCTCAGCCCCTCTTGCTTCGCGGCCGCGACGACGTCGGCGATCGGCACCTTCGGGCCGCGCGCACCATCGGGCTGCACGACCATCATCCCGTTGTCGCCCACGTCGAAGTAGCCCGAGCCCCACCGGCGAACCAGGTAGAGGTCACGTGCGTCATCGATGGTCCACGCGGGTGCTGCCGATCCGGCCACGCCGTTCTCTGCGCCTGGAGGGTGGATGTCCGGCTGGGCTCCGGACGGGGTGGTCACGCTCAACGCTTCTTCGCTCCTGCCGGGCGAGGGCCCGCGCTCGAATGCTCGGATCGTGTGGTCCATCTGCGCCGGAGCGCAATGGAAACTTTGCGCCGCCAGGCCGGAGGTGACGGGGCCGTGACGGCTCACTCGCTCGCCGGCCGGGGGCGGAGCGCGAAGGCAGGCGCGGTCGCGTCGCGCTCGGCCTGGAGCCAGTCGAGGAGGTGGTTCGCCCACTTCTTCTGCCCCTCGGCGGTGGGGTGAATCTTGTCCGAGCCTCGCGGCAAGTCGGGCGAGAGGACGTTCGAGTCGAAGTGGCGGCAAGGCCTGGAGTTGTCGCGGATGACGCCGAGCAGCCCGTTGTCCTTGTTGCCCCAGAGCGGCGGAGCCACCCACACGCACGGGGTCGAGCCGAGGAGGCCGACGAGCTTCGCCACCTTCGGCGCGCGAATCTCGGGCGTCGTCATCGCGAGCTCGTTGCCGCCCAGCGCGATGACGACGAGGTCTGGCGTCGTCTGCTTCACCAAGAGCTCGACGCCGCGGTTCGGCCCCGCCCACTCGGGGATGAAGGTCGCCTTCTCCGCGCGCAAGAACACCTTGACGTTGTTCGACGCCTCCTTGGTCTTCAGCCCCGCCCCCAGCGCCTCGCCGAAGGAGTCACCGATCACCAGGATCTTGAGCCCCGCCGGCAGTGGTCCAGGCGGCGCAGCCGGCGCGGTCGCGGTCGCGCTCGCCGCGGGGG
>CALKVR010000273.1 GCA_938004815.1 uncultured Polyangiaceae bacterium
GTCGTAGACCGCCGAGGCAACCGCGTCGGCCGCGAAGTTCACCTTGGTCGCCGACGCCGCAGCGGGGGCGGTGCCGTAGCTGAACGCGTAGCGCTGGTCGGCCGCGAAGGGCTCGCCACTCCGCAGGTTCATCCCGTCGAACGTCACGAGCGAGATGGCCGTGCCCTCGCCACCGGCGCCCGGGACGTCACCGGGCTTGGCGAGATCGATCGCCCAGGGGCCGATCGCCTCGGCCACGACCTCGCCGGTGCGCGACTGGTCCGACGGGGCGACGTCGGGGCTCTCGGCGAGCCACACGCGGCCGACGGTGACGAACACGTGATCGAAGTCGAGCGCCCAGCCGTCGGCGATCACGACCTCACTGCCGTCGGGGAAGCCGAAGCCCTCGGTGGCCAGATCTTCACCCGAGACCTGCACCGTGATGGTGCCGCTGCCCGGCTCGCCGTCGGCTGCGTCGTCGCCGCAGCCCGCGCCGGAGGCCCCGAGCGCCACCAGCACGAGAGCGGCGCGCACACGTTGGATGTCGACGTTCATGACGCGAGTCATGCCGCCGCGGTCCAGTTGCGTCAAGGATACAATTGCAACTGTGTTGCGATTGCGGGTTCGGCCCTACTGGCCCGGGCCTCCGGGGCCGCCGCCGCTCCCGTCGTCGGTGCAATTGATACCGCCGGCGTCGAGCGCCTCCTGGCAGGCATCTTCGCCGCCGATCTCTTCGAGCAGATCGACCGAGGCCTCGCACAGCGCCTGCGACTCGCCGCACTCCGTGCACTCGGACTTGAGCGAGGCGCAGCCTCTCACGAGCGGCAGGTCGTTCGCGCCGACGCAGTCGGCGAGATCTTCGGCCTCGTCGTCGCAGTCGCTCAGATCGACGGTGTCGTCGTCGCAGTCGAGCCGCTCTTCGGCGCACGCCGTGAAGGCCTCGTACGCGTCGTCGCAGCCCTCTTTCGCCGCCTCGGCCTGCGCGTCGTCGACCGAGTCGATACAGTCGTCGCGCTCGCTCTCCGAGCAGCCGGTGCAGTCGCACACCAGCTCGCACAAGCTCTCGGCGGACGCACCCCCGCACCCAGGCGACGCCGCGACCGCCATCGCGAGCACCCATGCGCCCGCCAACACGACCCCACCACGCCGAACGCTATTCATTCGTGACCTCCCTCCGACAATGACGCTAGGCCGTCAGCAAAGTCGGGGCCAGCCCCGCGAGGCCGCGGAGCCCGGCTATCTCGCAGGGAGGTGCGAACGCGCAGGCACAGTTTGCGCCACGCGGTACGCAGAGGAAACGGCCCCGGTCAATCGGGGACGTACGACACGGGCGGGACGAGGAAGAAGACGTCGCGCTCGTCGACGAGCGAGCCGTCACCGAGGACCTTGACCGTGGCCACGAAGAGCTGGGGCTGGTCGGTCGCGGGGACGGTCGTGTTCATCGGGACGGGGTGAACGTCCCAGCACACCGGCGTGCCCGGCAAGAGGTCGGGGTACGCGTCGTCGTAGCTGTCGGAGTTCGTGTCCTCGGTCACGAGGCCCGAGGTGCAGTTGCCCATGCCGGAGACGTTCGCCTCGAGGTAGTCGACGAACTGCATCGCGTCGCCCGCGTCGCCCGGGGCGTCCTCGGGCTCGACGGTGACGTCGATCGGCTTGCCGCGGACGATGTCGAGGACGGCGTCGACCGTCTTTTGCTGCACCTGCGCGTCTGCGGCCGGGTAGACGAAGGGGTTGCCCATGCCGTCGATCGACTGGGCGAGGATGGCGAGCGCGTTGTATTGCGCGAGCTGGTTCGAGCCGTCGTCGGTGCCGTAGAGCGCGACGAACTTGATGTCCTGCGCGATCAGGTTCTGGGCCGCGTATTGCGGGGTGAACGTCGCGCAGCCGGTGCCGGAGCACTGGTTGTCGGCGTCCGAGACGTGCAGGTAGATGCGGATGGCCTCGGGCCGGTAGCCCGGGCACCCGATGCCGGAGGCCTCACACCCCATCGTCGCGAACGGGATGCCGGGGCACGCGGCCGGGTTCGCGACGCACGCCGGCGGCTGGTAGATCGCCTCGCTCGCGCCGGGTGAGCCGCCGATGTTGATCGCCGCCGCCGTGACCGCCGGGTCGGGCTGGAGGCCGACCATGTTGCGGTACGTGTTGAGGTCGTTGAAGAGGCCGACGCCCGTCCACATGTTGGGCACGCAACCCTGCCCGACGTTCGGATCGGCGATGCACTGATCGTTGAAGCAAATCTGGTCGGTGCCGCACTGCGAGTCTTGTGTGCACTGCGTGCCGAACTCGTCGCACGCCAGCGTCGAGATGATCGACGAGAGCGTGGACTGGAGCGTCTGGAACTCTTGGCTCATCGAGCCGGTCTGGTCGATCGTGAAGTAGAGGTCGGCGTACTGGATGCTCGTCCGGAACTCGAGCGTGTCCTCGAGCGGGTCGGTGGGCTGCATGTACGGGACGAGGAACACGAAGTCGCCGTTGGCCTGCGGGGTGTCGAGCGGATCTTGCGGGTCGGTGCCGGCGGCCCACTCGATGAGATCGCCCACGCCGTCGCCGTCGGTGTCGCCGATCGTCGGGTCGCTGCCAGCCTCGACCTCGAGGATGTCGGTGAGGCCGTCGGCGTCGGAGTCGAGATCGATCGCGTCGGGGGTGCCGTCGTTGTCGGAGTCGACGGGGGCGGTGTTGGGGTCGTCGTCGCCGGCCTCGACCGAGTCGGGGATGGTGTCACCGTCGGAGTCGAGATCGTAGCGATCGAGGAAGCCGTCTTGGTCGGTGTCGCCTTGCCCCTCGAAGCCGTCGACGAGCGAGTCGCCGTCCGAGTCGCGGTCGAGGTAGTTGGCGGTGCCATCGCCGTCGCAGTCTTGCGGGGCGTCGACGCTGCCGACCGGGTCGGGGAGGCCGTCGGCGTCGCAGTCGGCGCTCGCGCCTGTGAGCTCGAACGCGTCGTCGGCGCCGTCGCCGTCGTTGTCGGGATCGGCGGCGTTGTAGATGTTGTCTTGATCGAGGTCGTCGCCGCCCTCGAGCTGATCGAGCAAACCGTTCTCGTCCGAGTCGAGGTCGCGGTAGTTCGGGGTGCCGTCCTCGTCGGCGTCGAGGGGCGCAGTCGTGATGTCGGTGTCGCCGGCCTCGACCGCGTCGAGGATGGTGTCGTTGTCGGAGTCGGTGTCGAGGAAGTCGAGGGTGCCGTCGCCGTCGGTGTCGACCTTGTCGAACGCGCCCTCGTCGGCGTCGGAGATGGTGTCGCCGTCGGAGTCGAGGACGTCGTTGTTGGTGCCCGCGCCAGTGCCACCGGCGCCGTCGGTCTCGCCGGCCTCGCACGCGGCGAGCGCGAGGAGACACGCGAGCGGAGCCGACCAACCGATGCGAGACCAATGAAACAAGTTCGGGACGCGACGCTTCACCATGGCGACAACCTCTCTAGGCCAAGGACCCAGTCGACGAGGCGCCAGTATACCCTTACGGGAGTATTCTTGCTATGCTGCGCGCCCCTCGAACGGAACGAGAGGCTCCTATGGCTTTCGCGCTTCACTCTCGTAGCTCCCTCGTTCTCGTTGGCTTTTTCGCGCTCTCTGCCGGGGGCTGCGCGACCGAGATAAGCGGCGGCTTTGGCGGCGATGGCGGCGCCGGGCCTGCCTCGAGCAGCTCCAGCAGCAGCGCGTCGTCGACCGCGTCGTCCACGTCGTCGTCGACGACGTCCGGGATGGGGTGCGCACAGAATTGTGCCGACGTCGAAGCGCCCGCGTGCATGCGGGGTGAGTGCGACATGAACACCGGCACCTGCGTGTTCATGCCTGCCGACGACGGCGACCCGTGCGAAGACGGGATGTTCTGCACCGATGGCGACACGTGCCTCGACGGCGAGTGCGTGGGCGGGCCGCTGCCCGACTGCGGCAGCTCGGCCGACCCGTGCCTGGAGACCGCTTGCGACGAAGAGTCGGACGAGTGCGCCCCCGTGCCCAAGCCGAACGGCAGCTCGTGCACCGCGACCGACCCGTGCATGGTCAACGCGATCTGCCAGAACGGCCTGTGCCTCGGCGCCCCGAAGGACTGCTCGGCTGCGCCCGTGCCCGACGAGTTCCACGTCGCCGTCTGCGACCCTCAGCAGAACGGCATGTGCGTGCCGATCCTCGGCAACGATGGCCTCGAGTGCACCACGTTCGGCGACCCGTGCATGGTGCAAAAGGTCTGCGACCAGGGCGCCTGCGTGGGTGGCGTGCCCAAAAACTGCTCGGCGTTCACCAACGGTTGCAACAACGGCGCGTGCGAGCCCGTCACCGGCGCCTGCTTCGCCGACCCGGTTCCCCCCGGCGGCACGTGCCTCGAGGCGACCGACGCCTGCAACACAGGCATCTGCGACATGAACGGCGCCTGCATCGGGCAGCCCGCGAACGACGGCGGCAGCTGCAACGACGGCTCGAACTGCACCGTCAACGACGTGTGCGGCGCCGGGACTTGCGCCGGTACCCCCGATCCGAACTACACCGTCTTCTTCTCCGACACGTTCTCGTCTGCGTCGCAGGGTTGGACGCTCGGGCCCGAGTGGCAGATCGGGCCGGCGATGGCGAGCTCGTGCGGCTTCAGCGTGGGCAACGACCCCGCCACCGACCACACGCCATCGGCCGACAACGGCATCGCCGGCGTCGTGATCGGCGGCTGCTACCAGCACGTCGCCCACGGCGACTACTGCATGGAGAGCCCCGTGATCGACGCGAACCCGCCGGGTAGCGTCTTTCTCTCGTATTACCGGCACCTCCACAGCGACTACCCGAACTTCATGTCGAGCCACGTCGACGTGTCGTCGAACGGCGGCTCGACGTGGACGCCGGTCTACTCGGTGCCGTCGGGGCAGTCCCAGAACGACACTCAGTGGACGTTCGCCTCGTTCGACGTGACGCCGTTCAAGAGCGCCACGATGAAGGTCCGGTTCTGCTTCTCGATCGGCACCGTGGGCGGGCTCTTCACCGGCGGCGGCTGGAACGTCGACGACGTGGTCGTCGCGACCTCGGCCTGCCCCTAGCGGCCGGCACCCGGGTGGCGGTTTCAGCCACCCGTGGGCCTGCTCGCAAGGGCGTCGCCCGGGGTAGCATCGGCGCTCGATGTTCTGGGAGGAGCAGAGTGCGGTGCTCGAGCGCGTGGCGGCGGGCCACGTCCTCTCCGAGATCCTCCACGATGTCGTGGCGCTCATCGAGCGACAAGCCGCGGGCATGCTCTGCTCGATCATGCTCCTCGACGCGTGGAGCGGGACGGTGCGCACGGCGGCCGCTCCGAGCCTCCCGAAGGCGTACACGTCGCAGCTCGACGGTCTGGCGATCGGGCCCAAGGCGGGCTCGTGCGGCGCGGCCGCCTACCTCGGCGAGCGCGTCGTGGTCGAGGACATCGCGACGCACCCCAACTGGGAGGCGTACCGTGAGCTCGTCGCCCCGTTCGAGCTCCGCGCGTGCTGGTCGAGCCCGATCTTCTCGACCGACGGCCGCGTCCTCGGCACCTTCGCGATGTATTACCGCGAGCCGCGACGGCCGACGGAGGAGGAGGAGGCCTGGGTAGACGCGGCGACGCACCTGGCGTCGATCGCGATCGTGAGCGACGCGGCGACGAAATCGTTGCGTCGCAGCGAGGCGCACGCGCGGCGGCTCGCCAGGCTCTACGCGATGTCGAGCGCGGTGAACGAGGCGATCATCCGTGAGCGCGACGTGGATGTGCTGTACCGCAGCGCGTGCCGGATCGTCGTCGAGCACGGGATGGCTCGGGTCGCGTGGATCGGCCTCGCGGGCGACCCCGCCGACGCGGTGGCGCCCATCGCTCACGCGGGCGCGGCGTTCGAGCAGGTGTGGCGTCTGCACGCCGAGCCCGGGAGCGCCGGCAGGGCCGCGATCGCGACCGCGCTGAGAGACGGCCGCCCGCTGGCGTTCGGCGACCTGGCCGACGACGCCGCCCCCGCCTGGGGCAAGGCCGCGGTGTCGCTGGGGCTCCGTGCTTCGGTGATCGTTCCGATGCGTCACCGCGGCGCGACCGCGGGTGTGCTCGTGATCTACTCGGAGGAGGCGGGCGCGTTCGGTGAAGAGGAGACGCGCGTCATCGGCACCCTCGCCGAGGACATCGCGTTCGCGATCGAGTCTGCGAAGACGGCCACCGCGCTGCGCCAGAGCGAGGAGCGGCTGCGCAGCATGATCGAGCGGACGCCCGACGTGGCGATCCAGTGGTACGACGACGACGGCAAGATCATCTTCTACAACGAGGCGTCGAGGCGGCTCTTCGGCTGGGGCGGGCGATCGGCGATCGGCAAATCGCTCTTCGAGCTGGGGTTCTGGGACCGCTCCGAGGAGGACCGTTTCGCGGATGCGCGTGCGGCGGCGGCCGGCGATCGGCACGTGGCGCCGACGCAGTTTCGCTACAAGCGGCCCGACGGCTCGGAGGGCTTCGTGGTCTCGACGGTCTTTCGCATCCCGCTCTCGGAGACCGAGCAGTGCACGGTCTGCATGGACGTCGACCTCACCGAGCATCGGCGCATGGAGGCCGCGGTGCGCGAGAGCGAGGCGCTCCGCGCGTCGATCTACGACAACGTCTCGGACTGCCTCTTTTACGTGCGCGTGGAGCCCGGTGAGCGCTACCGGTTCATCTCGGTGAACCGCGCGTTCCTCGAGGCGACGGGCCTCCGCGCCGACGCAGTGGTCGACCACTGCGTCGACGAGATCGTCCCGCCTGCGTCGCTCGCGCTGGTCAAAGAGAAATACGCCGAGGCGATCCGGACCCGCCGGCGCACGTCGTGGGACGAGGTGTCTCGGTACCCGAGCGGCACGAAGTACGGCGAGGTCAGCGTCAGCCCGATCTTCGACGCGAGCGGCGCGTGCACGCACCTCGTCGGCACCGTTCACGACATCACCGAGCGCCACGAGGCCGAGGAGCAGCGGCGCCAGATCGAGGCGCAGATGCACGAGGCGCAGCGGCTCCAGGCGCTCGGTACCCTCGCCGGCGGCATCGCGCACGACTTCAACAACCTGCTCGCGGCGATCCACGGCAACCTGGACGTCGGCCTCGGCCTCATCGAGCCGGCGCACCCGGTCCGCGACCTGCTCGTGGACGTGAAAGTGGCGGCGGGGCGGGCGACCGACCTGGTGCGGCGCATCCTCGCGTTCGGCCGCAAGACCGAGCCGAGCCGCGAGCTCTTGGAGCTGCGGCCGGTGGTCGCCGAGGCCATCGACCTCGCGCGGGTCACGCTCAGCAGCGGGACGCGGCTCGAGCGCACGTTCGCGGCCGACGTTCCGCGTGTCCTGGGTGACGCGACGCAAGTCCACCAGGTGGTCGTGAACCTCATCACCAACGCGGCTCACGCCACCGACGAGCGGCGCGGCACCATCGACGTTGCGCTCGATCGCTGCGTCCTCGGCCCCGACGGCGCGCCGGGCGCGGAGGATCTGCCGCCAGGGGTGTACGCGCGCCTGACGGT
Source organism: uncultured Polyangiaceae bacterium (assembly GCA_938004815.1). GTDB lineage: Bacteria > Myxococcota_A > Polyangia > Polyangiales > Polyangiaceae > Xiheicaenibacterium. The sequence continues at coordinate 7,418 of CALKVR010000273.1, forward strand.
CCGGGACGACGGCACCGGGATGGACGCCGAGACCGTCCGCCGCGCGTTCGAGCCGTTCTTCACCACCAAGCCCGAGGGCAAAGGCACCGGGCTCGGTCTCTCCGTCGTGCACGGCGTCATGCGAAGCCACGGCGGCGCCGTCACGCTGTCGAGCGAGGTCGGCAAAGGCACCACGTTCGAGCTGTTCTTTCCGGTCGCCCCCGACGGCGCGGCGGGCAGCGTCTAGCGGGCTCGGGCAGACGGGTAGGCAAAGTCTACCCGCCGGTTCTTGGCTTTGCCCGCGTCGCTCGTCGACGACGCGATCGGCAAGTCGGAGCCGAAGGACAAAACTGTCAGGTTCGCGGCCTTCGCGCCCTTCTTCACGAGCCAGTCTTTGACGACGGTGGCGCGCGCCTGTGCGAGCTTGGCCGCGTCGGGCTCGGCCGGGTCGGCGTGGCCCCGGATCGTCATGGGCTTGTCGAGCGGGACCGCGCCGAGAGATTTCTCGGCCTCGCGAGAGAGCGTCGCGGCGCCGCTGCCGAACGCGATCCGCAGGAGCTCGCCCTCGGCGATGACACCCGGGTCCTCGGGCATCGAGCAGTCGAGGCACGGTTGGGGCTTTGGCGGCGGGTTGACCATGCGCGGCCACGTGGTCGCATCGCCGAGCTTCATCGCGGCGTCGGTGAGGCCGACGTCGAGCTCCTTGGTGATCGCGCCGAGGAACTCGCGGTGGGCGTGCAGGCGCTGGCGAAACGCGACGCCGCCCCAGTCGCCGCACATGCCGGACTTGATCGAGTCGCGAGCCGCGATGATGGCATCCGCGGCGGCCGCATATTCTTTGCGACAGTCCTTCGGGGCGCACGTCGTGGGCACCGCCTTCCACGCGGCTCCGAGCGCTTCGTAGACGGGCGCGAAGCGCTTCTTCAGATCTTCGAGCTCGGGCTTCTCGGCGGCGGGGAGGCTCGACGCCACGTCCAGAGGAGGAGCCTCGGCGAAGACGGTCTCCCAGGGACGAAGCGAGCTCGCTCCGGCCGGCGGAGTCGCCGTGCCCGTGCCCGTGCCCGTGGCGGTCGCGGTCGCGATCGCCGAGCTCGTCGGGGCCGCGGTCGACGTCGCGGCCGTGCCGCCGTCGGGGAGAGAGCCGTACGGCGCCGATTGCGACGAGCAGCCGAGAGCAGCGAGCGCGGTCGTCACGAAGACGGCGCGCCGCGCGAGGATACGGTCCCGGTCGGCGTCGTCGGGGGGCGGCGGGGGCGACATGGCTGCCAGGATACACGCGCGCATGGTCCAATGCCGGTGTGCGTGAGCGTGAGCTCATCGAGCGGCACGTGGCCGCCTACGCCGCCTATTTCGGCGTGTCGCCGGCGCTCGTCGAAGAGGCGGGCGACGTGCTCGTGCGCTTTCCCGTGCACCGAGAGCGGGAGTACGCGGCGGCGATCGCGCGGGTCGACGAGCTCGGATCGCATCCGGCCCTCCGCGCCTATCTGCAGCGGCTCGGGTTCGATTGGGGCAGCGAGGGGTATTTCTCGACCATCCCGAGCCTCGAGGCGTTCGCGGCGAGGCGCCGGCGAGAGGGCGCGGGCGATTCCGGGTTCGAGCCGGCGGTGTTCGAGGTAACGAGCCTCGCGATCGATCCGGCCGCGTGGCTGTCGGCGTGCGCCCGCGGCTTCGTGCCGTTCGCGTTCGGAACGACAGCGCTGTACGCGCGGCTCGCTCGCCGCCGTCTGCTCGCCCCGCCCTGGCGACGGCGTGCGGAGCGCTATTTCCTCTGGGGGCTCCAGCACGACATGACCCGGCACGCCCTGTTCACGCACCGCGTCCCCGCCGATGTGGTGCGGTCGACCGGCGATCGCATCGCGGCGTTCCTCGAACGGCGCCGGCCCGTGATCACGCCCGCTCCGCTGCTCCGCTTCTACGAGAGCGACCTCGTGCGCTGCTGCCAGTCGGTGTGGCGTGATCTGCCGAGCGCCGACGGCTTCGAGGCCGCCTTTCGGGCGCGTTCGGTGACGACACGCCTGGAGACGATGCTGGCCGAGCGGCTTCGAGCAGCGGAGCGGCCATCCGTCGTGTGGCTGTTCGACGACGCTACTTCGCCGGCGACGCAACCGACGCGCGAAAGAACATGAGGTGCTGCCACGGCAGACCGTCGAAGCTCCGCGCGACCGTGTAGCCGTTCGCCGACAGCTCCTTTTCGATCTGGGCGCGCGACATCTTGTGCTCCTCCTTGATGGGGACGTCGGGGTCCTCGGCCCGAAACTCCAGGAGCACGAGCTGCCCTCGGGCCGAGAGCGCGCGCCGCACGTCGCGGAGCACGGCCGCCGGGTCGGAGAGCTCGTGGTAGACGTCGGCCATCAGGACGAGGTCGCAAGCGCGCGAGGGGAGCTTCGTGCCGGTCTGGTCTCCGAGGACCGTCTCGACGTTGGTGACGCTCTCCTTCTTCGCCCGCTCCCGCAGGAGCTCGAGCATCTCGGGCTGGATGTCGACGGCGTAAGCGCGCCCGCCCGGCGCCACCGCGCGCGCCATCTTCAGCGTGTGGTAGCCGTTGCCTGCGCCGAGATCGCAGACGACGTCGCCGGGGGCGAGCCCGAGCTCGGCGAGCATCCGCGTCGCGTTCTCCTCGGAGTCGCGGGTCTCGCGGATGAGCCAATCGGCGGCTTCGTGCGTCATGGTCGGCGCGATCTGCCGACCCATGTACCAACCGGGCGGGTCGGGGCGCGGAGCGGTCGCGAGCGTGCTCGAGGCCGGCTCGGCGAGGCTC
>CALKVR010000274.1 GCA_938004815.1 uncultured Polyangiaceae bacterium
GACGCTCCGCGCTGGCGCGCCGGGGCCCCAACCCCGGCTTGCTCTCGACCGAAACGCTGCTGCCGCCATCTGCACGGCCGAGGAGCGTGAGCCCCGCAGGCCGATGTTGGGGGTGAGGCCGCGAAGCGGCCGAGGGGGTCTGCCGTCAGACCCCCTGGCTAGAGACGCTCTGCGGGGACATCCAACGCGGCGGCTCGCGGTACGTCCTGGCGAGGCGCTCCACGAAGCTACCCGTCGAGTCGATCGTGATGGGTCGAGTCGACGCGTCCGTCAGCATCAGTGAGAATTCCCAAAAACTAGTTGCAGCTGGGCTCGGACGCGCCGCCGAAGACGTTCGTCCAGTAGCTGCCGTACTGTCCGCCGCCGGTGGCGCGGCCGATGCCGATCTGGGTGAAGCTCCCGCCGAGCATGTTGGCGTTGTGGCCGGGCGAGTTCTGCCACTGGGTGAACGTGCCCTGGGCGCCGGAGTTGCCGGCGGCGATGTTCTCGGCCATCGCCGTCTGCGGGCCGCAGCCGAGGTCGTAGCAGGCGTCGCACGCGCGGTCCCAAGGCGTCGAGCCGTTGAGGCCGGTGTGCGAGAAGTAATTGTTGTCGCGCATGTCCTCGCTGTGGCCCTGCGCGGCGCGGCTGAGCGAGGTGCACGCCGTCAGCGCGCCGAGCCCGTTCGACGCGTGATAGTTGTTGATGAGGACGAGGAACGCTTGCTCTTCGGCGTCGAGGGTGGTGGTGGCGTCGCCTGCGCCGCCGCACGTCGGGCAGGCGCCGCAGTCGCTCGCGCACGATCCGCAGTCCTCGTTGGCGTCGCACGTGCCGTCGCCGCAGGTGGGCCCGCACGCGCCGCAATCGCCCGCGCACGTCATGCAGGTCTCGCCGCCGTTGCAGACCCCGTCGCCGCAGGTCGGCGCGCAGGCGCCGCAGTCGCCCGCGCAGCTCGCGCAGTCTTCGCCTGCCTCGCAGACGGCGTTGCCGCACTGGGCGGGGCAGGTTCCGCAGTCGCCGGGGCAGCTCACGCAGGTCTCGTCGCTCTGGCAGGTGGCGTCGCCGCACGTCGCCGCGCACGCGCCGCAGTCGTCGGAGCACGACACGCAGTCCTCGCCGGGGCTGCACATGGCGTCGCCGCAGACCACCATCATGCTGCCGGTCGACGTCGCGGGCCCCGCGCCTGAGGGGCCCGGGCCCGCCGGGCCTGGGTCGCCGGCGCCGCTACCGGTCGGGCCCGCCGCGCCGGCGCCGTCGCTCGCGCCGCCGCCGTCCCCGTCCACCTCGAACTCGGAGGCTCCGGTGATGAAGTTGCACGCGCTCATCGCGAGCACGAGCGCGGCGCCCCAGATCCCCCGAACGACCGCCCGCTTCATGCCTCCCAGGCTAGTGTGGTCAGCGGTCGGACCAAAGCGTGACGCCTGGAAATAGCCAGGCTTTTTGGCGGTGCGGGAATTTTGCCGCGGCTCGGTCGACCCCTTGAAGCGGGCTCGCCGGTCGGCGCATAGTCCCGCTGTCCATGACCTCAGAAGCAGCCGCAGCGCCCGAGCCGATCCTGGTCGATGTCTTGGTCGTCGGGGGCGGTCCCGCCGGCTCGACCGCGTCGACGTACCTCGCCCGCAAGGGCTACACCGTCACCGTCCTCGAGAAGGACGCGCACCCACGGTTTCACATCGGCGAGTCTCTGCTGCCTTGCAACATGCCCATCCTCGAGGACCTCGGCGTGATGGATCAGCTGAAGGGCATGGGGGTGGTCAAGCTCGGCGCCGACTTTTCGCTGGCGACCGACGAGACGTGGCGCACCTACTACTTTTGCAAGTCGCTCAACCCGACGCCGCCGCACGCCTACGAGGTGCGACGCAGCGAGTTCGACGAGATGCTGTTTCGCAATGCGACCAAGCACGGCGTCGACACCCGCGAGCGGGTCAGGGTGACGAACGTCGAGCTCCGTCGCGGCGGCCGGACGCGCGTCCAGGCCGTGGACGAGGGCGGCAAGAAGCTCGTCTTCGACGCGCGCTACTTCATCGACGGCAGCGGGCGCGACACGCTCATGTCGAAGAAGCTGAACCTCAAGAAAAAGAACCCGAACCACGGCACGGCCGCGATCTTCGGCCACTTCAAGGGTGTCGTTCGGCGCCCCGGCAAAGACGAAGGCAACATCAGCATCTACTGGTTCGATCACGGGTGGATGTGGTTCATCCCGCTGAAGGACGACGTCATGTCGATCGGCGCGGTGTGCTGGCCCGACTACTTGAAAACACGCACCGGCTCGACCGAGGACTTCTTGCAGAAGACGCTCGATCTCGTCCCCAAGGCGAAGGAGCGCATGAAACGGGCGAGCCTGATGGGTGAGGTCCGCGCCACGGGGAACTACTCGTACACCTCCGAGCGCATGACCGGACCAGGGTGGATCATGGTCGGCGACGCGTTCGCGTTCATCGACCCCGTCTTCTCGAGCGGCGTCTACCTCGCGATGAACAGCGGTCGCTACGGGGCGGAGGTGGTCGACCGCATCCTCCGTGATCCGTCGAGCGAGGCGGAGGCGCACGAGGCGTACGAGCGCCGCATCCGCAAGGGCATCGGCACGTTCTCGTGGTTCATCTACCGGTTCACGACCCCGGGCATGCGCTGGATCTTCAAGAATCCGCGCAACATCTACCGCTTGGAAGAGGCGGTGATCTCGATGCTGGCCGGCGATGTCTTCGACAGCGTCGAGGTCGAGAAGCGCTTTCGCGCGCTACGGCTCCTCTACGCGGTACGCACCGCGATGGAGTGGAAAGACGCGGTGAAGAATTTCTTCCTCCGCAAGCGGGGCGCGAAGCAGATCTTCAAGGGCGTGACGACGGCCGAGGGGCAGCCCGACACCTTGGGTTTCCGGTAGCATCGAGCCCATGTCCGCGGCGCCCGAGCGCGGCTTCCTCGTCGGCTCTCGCTACCGCCTCGAGCACAAGCTCGGGGAGGGCGGGATGGCGGTCGTCTGGCGCGCGGTCCACACCGAGACCGATCGCGTCGTCGCCCTCAAGCTCGTTCGAGCGGAGCTGGTGAAGGAGCAGGCGGTGCGTGAGATGTTCGTGCGCGAGGCGCGCGTCGGCGCGCGCATCGGCAAGAACGACCACATCGTCGAGGTGCTCGACGCGGGGCTCGACGAGACGCTGCTCGTTCCGTTCATCGCGATGGAGCTGCTCGAGGGCGAGCCGCTCGATCAGCGGCTGCGCCAGACGGGCCCGGTCGTCGCCGCCGCCGCCGCCGACCTCCTCGAGCAGCTGGCAGAGGCCCTCGACCAGGCCCACGGCGCGGGGGTCTTTCACCGCGACCTGAAGCCGCAGAACCTGTTTCTGGCCAAAGCCCGCAAGGGGCGAGAGACCCTGAAGGTCCTCGACTTCGGGATCGCCAAGCTCGCCGAGAGCGTGCAGCAATCGTCGACCCACGTCGGCACGCCCGCCTATTCGGCGCCCGAGCAGCTCGGCGCCTCGTGGCGGACGATCGCCGAGGGGCAGGGCAAGGTGATCGCCGCTCAGGTCTCGGGCGCGACCGACGTCTGGGCGCTGGGCCTGATCGCGTTCGAGATGCTGACGGCCGCGCCCTCGGGCGCGTTCTGGGGGGCCGAGACCCTCGCCGAGCTGCCCGTGAAAATGGTGATGGAGCCGCTCCCGTCCGCCTTCGGTCGCGCGCGCGATCGCGCCCAGCTCTTGCCCTCGAGCTTCGACGGCTGGATCGCGACCTGCCTCGATCTCGACGCCTCGAAGCGGTTTCGCACCGCGGGTGAGGCGGTCGCTGCGCTCGCGCCCGCGCTGCGTCAGGGGCGAGCTGCGTCGGCGTCGCCGCCTGCCCCTACCGCCGGGCCCGTCGCGCCGCCCATCCACGTCGCGCCCAACGTCGTCACCGGTCCGGGCGCGCTCGCGACCACGCCGTCGGCCCCGTGGAGCCCTCCTGCAACGACTGGCCAGCCCGTCTCGGCGCCGGTGGCTTCGCACGCGATCGCGGGCGCCCCCGTCGCTCCGATCGAGGTGCGGCTCAACGAGTGGGCGGCCGCGCGCGGCGCGACGATCTATTCGCCCGGCGACGTCCGGCCCATCCTCGCGTGGCAGCCGTTCTTCTTCTTGCCCCGACTCGAGCGCGTCTACTGCGAAGCGCGGCTTCAGGTCCCGGGCGCCGCCGTGACGCTCGCCGAGTGCGGGATGGAAGACGCGTTCCGCAAAGCCGTCTCCGAGGATCGCCTGCTCGTCGCGCTCGTGCACACGCAAAAGTCGCGGTACCGGGCGTCGCTGCGGTCCAAGCGCGCATCGGGCGGGTTCGTCGACAGCATGGCGCGCGGTATCCGGATGCTCGACTCGTTCTCGGGGGCACCGCGCGGCATCCTCGGTGATCCGCGCTTCGAGCAGCACTACGAGGTGACGGCGCCGTCGCCCCAAGAAGCCAACTACGCCGTCCCGATCCCGGTGCGCGCCGCCCTGCTCGCGGCAGGCTTTCATGGCATCGTCGAGCTCCGCGTGGGCGCGGTGCTGGTCACCGTCTACGACGCGCCACGGTTCGATCCGTCGCACCTCGATCGCGCGCTCGACATGGCGTCGCGCGTCGTCGGCGCGATGCCCTGACGCGGGCCTGGTCAGGCGCGGAGGATGGCCTCTGCGAACCAGCCGCGATCGTCGGTGACGATCGCCTCGAGCGTATAGCCGGCCTTGCGCGCGAGGCCGGCGAGATCGTCGGGCGTGTACTTGTACGAGCTCTCGGTGTGGATGGGTCGGTCGAAGACGATCTCGTCGGCGCCGATGCGCACGCGCTGCGGGCTCCGCGGTACCAGGTGCATTTCGATGCGCCGGCGGCGCTCGTCGAAGAAGGCGTGGTGGTCGAACGCGTCGGGTTGAAAGTCGGCCCCGAAGCGGGCGTTGAGGTGCCGCAGGAGGTTCTTGTTGAATGCGGCCGTCACGCCCGCGGCGTCGTTGTAGGCCGCGTTGAGGATGGCGGCGTCTTTCACCAGGTCGGCCGCGAGCAACAAGGTGTCTCCTCGGGCGAGCCGGTCGTGCAGCGTGCGCAAGAACGCGATCGCGTCGGGCGGCTCGTAGTTGCCGATGGTGGAGCCCGAGTAGTAGACGAGCTTGGGCGAGCCGGCAGGCAGATCGGCGTAGGCCGCGGCAGCCGTGAAATCGCCCTCGAACGGCGAAATGTCGAGCGCGGGGAACGCCTGGCGCACGCCCGCGAACGTGGCGTCGAGCGCGGCCCGCGAGATGTCGATCGGGCGGTACAGGCGTGGCGCGTCGAGGTGCGCGAGGAGCGCCACGATCTTGTCGGCGCTGCCGCTGCCGAGCTCGATGATGGTGGCCCCCCGCGGGACGTGGGCGCCGATGCGCACACCCTGGTCACGAAGGATCGCGAGCTCGGTGCGCGTGGGGTAGTACTCGGGCGTGCGCGTGATGCGCTCGAACAGCTCGGAGCCACGGGCGTCGTAGAAGTAGCGCGGCCAGACGCGGGGGGGCGTCATGTGGAGCCCTGCCAAAAGCTCGGTGCGCTCGTCGGCGGTGGGGGTCATGCGTGAGGACCTCTTGCAAGGCGAAGGCCGGTGAACGGCCAGCGCTGGTGCGGGTAGAAGAAGTTCCGGTAGGTCGCGCGCACGTGGCCGGGCGGCGTCGCGACCGAGCCGCCGCGCAGGACCCACTGGCTGCACATGAACTTGCCGTTGTACTCGCCGACCGCCCCCGGGGCGGGGCGGAAGCCCGGGTACGGCTCGTACGCGCTCCGCGTCCACTCCCACAGATCGCCGAGCAGCTGCGCGGGCCCCGTGCTCGGAGCGGCAGCGGCCGGGTGCAGCGGGCCGTCGCCCAACCATCGCGCCGCGCTGGGGTCGACGCCGCGCGCCGCGACCTCCCACTCGGGCTCGGTGGGCAGACGCGCGCCCGCCCACTCGGCGTAGGCTGCGGCCTCGAACGCGGAGACGTGACAGACGGGCGCGTTCGGGTCGAGCGGCACCTCACCGTGGGCCGTGAGCTCGAGCCACGCGCCGCTCGCGTCGCGACGCCAGTAGAGCGGCGCCGTCACCCCGTCGCTCGCGACCCAGGCCCACCCGTCCGAGAGCCACAGCGACGGCTCGCGGTACCCGCCCGCCTCGACGAAGGCGAGCATCTCGGCGTTCGTCACGAGCCGCGACGCGAGCTCGAACGGGGCGACGAAGCGCTTGTGGGCGGGACGCTCGTTGTCGAACGCAAATCCCGCGGCGCCGGCCCCCACCGTGACGAGCCCACCGTCGAACGTGTGCCAGGCCAGGGGAGGGGCGGCCGACGCGCGCGGAAGGGGGTCGGAGCGGTACGCGGGCCGGAGAGGGCTCCGCGAGAAATTGTACTTCACGTCCATCACGATGAGCTCTTGGTGCTGCTGCTCGTGGTGAACGCCGAGCTCGACGAGCGACGCGACCGAGCTGTCGGTGTTGCCGAGCTCGCGCATGGCACGGTCGACGTGCGCGCGGTGCGCGAGCACCTCGTCGAGCGAAGGGCGCGAGAGATCGCCGCGGGCCGCCCGCGGGTGCCGCGGGCCGACGCCCTCGTAGTACGAGTTGAAGACCTCGCGAAAGCGCGGGTCGAAGGACCGGTACCCCGGCGCACGCGGCTCGAGCACGAAGGTCTCGAAGAACCACGTCGTGTGAGCGAGGTGCCACTTTACCGGGCTCACGTCCGGCATGGCCTGCACCTGGCAGTCCTCGGGGGTGAGGCCCGCGAGGAGAGCCTCGGTGGCCCTGCGCGTCTGGGTGAATGCTTGGAGATCGATCATCGACTCGGGGGCAAAACGTTTGACGCCAAACGAATGGCGGGACCCTAGTATAGCGTTTGGCTGTCGGCTAGTACCGCGTTCGCGAAGTCCGCATTTGTATGGAA
>CALKVR010000275.1 GCA_938004815.1 uncultured Polyangiaceae bacterium
GCCGCGCCGCCATCGATCGGGTGCGGCGCGAGGCGTCTCGCGAGGACCGCCATCGTGAGAGCGCACGCCTCTACGGGCCCGAGGCCGATACCGACGACGAACGAGAGGAGGTCCCCGTGCTCGACGACCAGCTGCGGCTGATGTTCACGTGCTGCCACCCGTCGCTCGCACCGAACGCGCAGGTCGCGCTGACGCTGCGGATGATCGCCGGGCTCCAGACGCACGAGATCGCGCGCGCGTTCCTCGTCCCCGAACCGACGATGGCTCAGCGCCTCGTCCGCGCAAAGAACAAGATCCGCGACGCCAAGATCCCCTACCGTGTTCCGCCGGCCGAGGAGCTGCCTTCGCGGCTGAAATGGGTGCTCGCCGTCATTTACCTCGTTTTCAACGAGGGGTACGTCGCCACCGAGGGCGCCACGCTCGGCCGGGCGGACCTGACAGCCGAGTCGATCCGACTCGGGCGTCACGTCGTCGAGCTCCTGCCCGAAGAGCCGGAGGCCCATGGTCTGCTCGCGCTGCTCCTCCTCATCGAATCGCGGCGCCAGGCGCGGACAGCGTCGGACGGCTCACTGATCGGGCTCGCCGACCAGGATCGGACGCGCTGGGACCGTGCACTGATCGCCGAAGGCCAGGCCATCGTGCGTGCGTGCCTCGAGCGAAACCAACCCGGCCCCTATCAGATTCAGGCCGCCATCAACGCCGTGCACAGCGACGCCGAGCGCGCCGAGGACACCGATTGGCAGCAAATCGTCACACTCTACGACCACCTCTACACGTTCACGCCCACGCCCGTCGTGGCGCTCAACCGTGCGATAGCGATCGCGGAGACGGGCCGGCCCGCCGACGCGCTCGCGACGATCGACCGCCTCGATCTCGCGAGCTACTACCTGCTCCACGCGACGCGCGCGGAGCTGCTCGTCAGGCTCGGGCGCCCCGGCGAGGCGGTGGCCGCGTACGAAGCAGCGGCCGCTCTCACCACCAACGAGGCAGAGCTGCGGTTCTTGAAGAAGAAGCGCGACGCGGCGCAGGCGAGAGCAGCGACGCGGCCGAGCTGAGCGCTCGACCCGTGCTCCTACGGTACCGTGCGATGATGCGCCCGTGAGAGTCGGTCGGATTTCGCTCTTCGCCCTCGGCGTCGCGTGCGCGCCCGCCGCGACCCCCGCTCCCGCTCCTGCTCCGTCCGCGGCGCCCGCTCCGCTCAGCGCGCCCGCCGCGCCGGGGGGGCCTCGCCGGGTCGCGGTTACCTTCGACGATCTGCCCGCCCACGGCCCGACGAAAAGCGGGGAGACGCGCCTCGACGTCCACCGTCGTATCGTCGAGACGCTGGCGAAACATGGCGTGCCTGGCGTCTACGGGTTCGTCAACGGCGCCAAGGCAGCGGAGCACGCCGACGGGCGCACCGTGCTGGAGATGTGGCGCGACGCCGGCCATCCCCTCGGCAACCACACGTTTTCTCACATCGACATCGGCAAGGTCGGGGCTGCGGCCTTCATCGAAGAGATCGACAAGAACGACGCGTTCCTCGCCGAGCTCGTCGGCGACGACCCGGCCGCGAGGCGCGCGCGACGACGGTTTCGCTATCCCTACCTGCGCCAAGGACCGGACCGCGAGACGCTCGACACGGTGCGCGCGCACCTGGCCAAGAGCGGCTATCAGCTGGCCGAGGTGACGATCGACTTCGGCGATTGGGCCTACAACCCGCCCTACGTCCGCTGCTCGGCGCAGGCGGCGGCGCCCGCGATCGAAGCGCTCCGGTGGGACTTCGTGCATCGCGGCGTGCAAGCGCTCGAGTGGTCGGAGGCAGCCGCGCGCTCGATCTACGGCGAGCCCGTCCCGCACGTGCTGCTCCTCCACAGCGGGAGCTTCGACGCCGAGGTTCTCGACGAGCTCCTCACCGCCTACGAAACGGCCGGCGCGACGTGGATCACCCTCGACGAAGCGCTCGCCCACCCCGCCTACGTCGAAGACGTCCGCGTCCCGGCAAAGTACGGCGGCACCCTCCTCGAGCAGAAGATCGAGCGCGACAAGCCGCCCCACCCGCCGTTCGCGCTCCAGCCGGTCGGCCTGCTCGAGCAGATCTGCCGCACGCGCGAGAAGAATTGAGCGGTCAGCCTCAGGGGGCCCGCCGCGTCGGTCCACCGGTCATGCGCTTCTCACCCTCACCCTCTTCACGGGACGCTGGCGTGGTGCCAGGAGGGTGAGCTTCGTCTTTCGAGCGTCGTGACGGCGACTCGACTCGCCCCCTCCGGCATCCGCCCGAGGGGGCGAAGTCGTTTGTCGCACAGGAGACAGGTCATGAAGAAGAACCACGTCAACGTCGGGACCATCGGGCACGTCGATCACGGCAAGACGACCCTCACCGCCGCGATCACTCAGGTGATGGCCGCGATCTACGGCGGCAAGGCCCGAACCCTCGCCGAGATCGACAACGCCCCCGAGGAGCGAGACCGAGGCATCACGATCAACATCACCCACGTGGAGTACGAGTCGGAGTCGCGTCACTACGCGCACGTCGACTGCCCGGGTCACGCGGACTTCGTGAAGAACATGATCGCGGGCGCCTCGCAGATGGATGGCGCGATCTTGCTCGTCGACGGCTCCCAAGGGATCGGCCCGCAGACGCGTGAGCACGTGCTGCTCGCGCGCCAAGTCGGCGTCGAGCACTTGGTCGTCTTCGTCAACAAGACCGACGTCGCCGACCCGGAGCTCGTCGAGCTCGTCGTCCTCGAGGTTGCAGAGCTCCTCGAGGCCCACGGGTTCGCCGGCGTGCCGACCGTTCGCGGCTCGGCGCTGCTCGCTCTGGAGGCGGCCGTCGCGGGCGCAGCCGAGAGCGAGGCCACGGCCTGCGTACGCGAGCTCGTTGCCACCCTCGATCGCGCCGTCCCTGAGCCTCCACGCGACTACACCGCGCCCTTCTTCATGCCCATCGAGGATGTCTTCACCATCGACGGGCGGGGGACGGTCGCGACCGGTCGCGTCACCCGAGGCGTCCTCCCCAAGGGCGCATCGGTGGAGATCGTTGGTCTCAGCGACGTCGCACCGCGCTCGGTCGTGGTCACCGGGGTGCAGTCGTTTCACCGCGACCGCTCCGAGGCGCGCGCGGGCGAGAACGTCGGCCTGCTCCTTCGTGGTGTGGGCCGAGACGAGATCGCGCGCGGCCAGGCGCTCGTCGCGCCGGGCAGCGTCGCGTCTTACGCCAGAGGCGAGGCCGAGCTCTTCGTCCTGGCGGCCAAGGAGGGCGGCCGGCACACGCCGTTCGGCGTAGGCTACAAGCCGCAATTCTTCTTCGGCGCGACCAACGTGACGGGCGAGATCGAGGCCATCACCGGCACCGACGTAGTCGACCCCGGCGGCCGGGCACACGTGCGCTTCGCGCTCGGGCGTCCCGTTCCGCTCGAAGTCGGCATGCGTTTCGCCGTTCGCGAAGGCGGTCGCACCGTCGGCGCTGGCGCGGTGACCTCGGTCGAGTAGGACAGCGCCCCCTCGCTTCGGCGAGGGGGCGTCGTTCGTCAGACCGTGCTACTCCTGGCCGCGAAGAGGAGCACGGACCATGCAGTACGCGATCCTTTGTTACGACTCGGAAGACGAGGTCTGCTCGTGGCCGAAGGAGAAAGACGACGCGGCGGTAGCCGCGCTCGGTCAGGTCTCCAACGGGCTCGCCAAGCGGGGCCGTCTGGGCCCGGTGGGTCGTCTCGTGCCGACGAGCGGGGCCAAGACGGTGCGCAAGGCCAAGGACCCGATCGTGATGGACGGCCCCTTCGCCGAGACCAAGGAGCAGCTCCTCGGTTTCTTCATCGTCGAGTGCGAGACGCCCGATGAGGCGATCGATATAGCCAAAGAGTACGCGCGCGCGTCGAGCTCATCGGGCGCGTTCGAGGTGCGCCCACTGCGCTTCTTCGCGGCGAACGGCTCAGGCTGATCAATCTGCCTCGCAGGTGTAGCCGCGCAGGCTGCACGCCCCGAGATCCTTGCAGCTCTTCGAGCGCTTACAGTCTTCTTCCGACTTGGCGATGCACCGGCCATAGGCGCCCGCCCTGCACGCGCCGCGATCACGACAGAGGTCGGCCGCGCCGCAGTCGGCGTCGTCCTTGGCGACGCAGCGGTCGGCGTGCACCCGGCACATGCCGTTGACGCGGCAGTCGCCCGAGGCCTTGCATGATGCGTCGGTCAGCGCACCGCAGCCGAACCGGCGCCTTTCGCAACGGCCGCTACCGGTGCACCCGGTCGACGCCGCGCACATCTCGTCCGTCGTCGCGCGACAGCTGCCGTCTCGCTCGGCGCACAGCCCATAGCGCTTGCATCCCTCCGACGCACCGCACGCCTCGTCCGAAGTCGCTCGGCAGCGTCCCTCGTGCAACGCGCAGAGCCCGAACTTCGAGCACGCGACGGAGCCGGGGGCGCAGTCCTGGTGGCTCGCCCGGCAGCGGCCCTTCTCCGCGGTGCACTCGCCGCGCTCGGTGCACGCGCGCGAGAGCGCGCAGTCGGCGTCCGTTGCGGCGCGGCATCCGTCGCCCACGGCAGTGCACTGGCCGTTCGCGAGACACGCGTCCGTGCTCGCACAGGTCGCGTCATCGAGAGCCAGCCCATGGGGATTGAAGCCGACGGGGTAGACGGCCTCGATGACGCCGCCTTCGGGCTTCGGAAAGACGAGGGCGGAGAATCGCTCGACGATGCAACGGTCGACCGCGGGCGCTCGCCCGTCGAGCTCTGCCAGCTCGACGTCACGCGCCCGACCATCGGTGCCGATCGTGAAGTGGACGGTTCGTCTCAGGATGAGCTGCCCCATCGAGTCCGCGCAGGCTTGGATCGCCGGCATCCGCGCCCGGATGACCGACTGGATCAGCTCCGGAGGCAGCTTCCCCTCCCCCGCTCGCCGGGGCTCGGGCGACGCTCGCGGTCCGCTCGGTAGGGGGGCGGCGCCCGACGGAGGAGCGAGCGGTACGGACGACGGGGAAGGAGCCGTGCTCGATGCGATGGTGGCTGGAGCCTCCACCCGCGTGAGCAAGAACACCGCGAGCCCCGCCGCCGCGAGCCCCGCGATCGGAGCGGCCACCGCGCGGGCCGATCGCGCCGGCGTGACGTCGACCGATCCGGTCGTCGCCGATCGACCGACGGCTTGCTCCACCGGATCCCGCGCGAGCGCCTTCTCGAACCATGCGTCGATCGCGGGTGGAATGCCGGTCACGATCTCGCTCGGCGGCGGGAACGCACCGCGTTCGACCGCGACCGCCAGCGCCGCCGCGTTCGCTCCGAGAAACGGGGTTCGGCCCACCAGCATTTCGTAGACGACGACCGCGGTCGCCCAGAGGTCCGCCTTCTCGTCGATCGGGCCCACGCCCGTCAGCTGCTGGGCGCTCATGTAGAGCGGCGTACCGATCACCGACCCGGCGTTGGTCAGGGTCGCGTCCTCGCCATCGACCTCGCGTGCGATCCCGAAGTCGACCACCTTGACGAACACGTCGTACCCCGCAGCCTCTATCAAGAAGACGTTGGAAGGCTTGATGTCGCGGTGGACGATGCCGAGCGCGTGCGCGGCGGTGAGCGCGCGCGCGAGCTGCTCGAGGATCGCGGAGGCACGCTCGAGGGCGAGCGGCCCGTTCGCCGAGAGCTCTTCCATGAGCGTCCTACCCTCGAGCAGCTCCATCTCGATGTAGGGGGTGTCGTCGCCCGCGAGCCCGTGCCCGAAGACCTGCACCACGTGGGGGCTCTTGAGCTTCGCGACCAGCGTCGCCTCACGCTTGAAGCGAGGCAGCGCGTTCGGGTGAAGCGCCCCGCCGGCGGCAATGAACTTCACCGCCACCAGGCGGTCGAGCTTTTCGTCGTGGGCCGACCAGACACAACCCATCGCGCCGGCACCGAGCGGCGATACGAGTCGCAGACCGTCGATGACGACACCCGTCGCGAGCTCCATTCGATCCGGGCGAGGCTATCTGCATCGTCGCAAATCGGGACCGAAAGCTGCCCGCAACGAGACGCAAGATCAGCGCCTCCTGAAACCTCGCCGATTTCGCGGCGCCCACCCGCGTGCGGATCCGGCACGACGAATGC
>CALKVR010000276.1 GCA_938004815.1 uncultured Polyangiaceae bacterium
ACGGTCTGGAATTGCGGCAGCGCGAACGGTTTGACCGCGAACGGCGTCACCGTCTACGCCCAGACGCCCTCGCTCCCGGGCCAGCCCATGCAGGCCGACAAGCGCGCCGGCTCGCTCACGTCGTCGTGGGTCCTCCTCTACAACACGATGTTCAGCGCGGTGCCGCGCACGGCCGCCGCGCAGGCCTACCGTGGCTACCTCAACCTCGACATCGCCAAGCTCGAGGGCCTCGACCCCGCCGCCACGACGCCCGTCGACTACGACGGCGCCGGGATCGCCGCCGCAGAATGCGCGACCTGTCACGCGACGCTCGAGCCGCTCACCTACCCGTTCACCCGGTACAACGGCATTCAGGGCGCTTTCTTCGTTTACGACCCCAATCGAATGGTCGGGCTCGCAGCCGCGTTCGAAAAGCCGAACCTCGCCGATGTCCCCGAGACGGGCACGCTGCTCGGGCAACAGGTGACGGGCCTGACCGAATGGGCCGAGGTCGCCGCCAACAGCGACCAGTTCTATCAGGCGGTCGCCGCCGACTATTGGCAATACCTGGTCGGCGCCGAGCCCTCGGTCGACCAGGCCGCGCTCTACGCCGACTACGACGCGGTCTGGCAATCGCTGCGGGCCGACCCCGGCCATTCGGTCTTCAACATGCTCCACGTGCTGGTCGATACGGAGGCCTACGGTGCACCTTGATATTCTTCGATGCGCGCTCGTCGCCGGCCTCGTGCTCGGCGCGATCGGCTGCGACGACCACGACACGGTCGACGGTGGCAAGACCTCGAGCGCGGGCGCTGGCGGCGCCGGCGTGGGCGGGCAAGACCCGGGCGCGCCGCCCACCTCGCCCAAGGCCCTCGTCAAGCTCAAGACCGCGCTCCGCTTTCGTGGCGATGTGGCGCGGTCTCTGGACCTGCAAGAGAACGCGGTCTGCAACGAGCTCGGCCGGTTCGACTGCGCCTCGCTGCACGCGGTGGTGATGGGCGACGCCGACCCGTATCTCAGCGCGCTCTATCAGCCGCTCGATGTGACGAGCGCGACGAGCCCCCTTGCGTACGAGCGGGTCGCGACATCGGGCTGCGTCGCGCGCGTCGACCTCGATCTGGGCGGCTCCTCGCCGCTCATCTTCAAGGACCTCGGCGTCACCGGCGGCGCGCTCGCCGATCCGTCGAGCCCGGCGGTCGCCGAGGCGGTACGCACGCTCTACCGGCGCGCGCTCAGCCGCGAAGCCACCGAGCACGAAGTGGCGACGCTCACGGGCGCGTACCCCGCGGTCGCCGCGCTCGACCCCCAGACCCCGGCGCGCTCCTGGGCCCTCGTGAGCTGCGTCTCCGTCATGACTTCACTCGAGAACGTCTTTTACTGAGAGGCACGACCATGCGCGACCGACAGAGCTTCAATCGACGGAGACTCCTTCAAGGCTTGCTCGCCGCCGGCGCAGGGGCGGCCGCAGGGGCCGGCACGCTCCGCCGCCAGGCCTACGCGGCGGGCGACGGCAAGCCGCGCTTCCTCATCGTGATCGGGGCCTTCGGGGGCGGCGCCATCATCGACAGCTTCCTCCCCGTACGCGCGGGCGACTCCGCCAATCCAGCGACGGTCGATTGCTTCACCGACGGCGAGATCGTCACCTATGGCGACTCGCCCATTCGCGCCGTCGACGCCGTCACCGGCTTCAGCCCCTTCATCCCCGACGGCACCCTCGTGCCGCTCTCGTGGTTCTCGGACAAGCACCGGCAGCAGATGATGGTCACCACCGTCGAGGGATCGAGCGTCAATCACGCGGTCGCCCAGCATCGCTCGCTCACCGGCGGCGGCGCGGCGCTCAACGGCCGCACCCTCCAGGAGTGCACCGCGCTCGCCTACGGCGCCGGCCACCCCCTTCCCAACGTCAACATGGCCAGCGTCGGCCTGCTCGAGCGCGGCTTCGACGCGTCGCTCGATCCGACGGCGTACGCCGAGCCCATCCCCGCGCCGCTCCTCAAGCCTCTCACCTTCAGCGCGACCAAGGGGCTCTTGGGGGCACCCAGCGCCGAGGTCATGAACCTGGCCCGCGATCTCCGCGACGACCAGCTCGACCCACCGTCGTCGTTCAACCAGACGTTCCGCAACAGCCCGCGCATCGGCCTCTGGAAAGAGCAGCGCAAGACGGCTCGCGATCTCGAGGCGGCCGCCCTCATCGACAAGCTCCTCTTCGTGGCCGACTCGCCGAACATTCCGCTCACCGCCTACGGGCTCGCGACCGCCCCCGAGTATTCGCGTCTCGTTCAGCTCTTCCCCTCGATCGCAGCGCCCCTCTCCGATCCGCTCGAAGAGCAGGCCGCCCTCGCGTGCCTGCTCCTCAAGAATCGGGTCAGCGTCACCGTCACCATCTCGCCCGGGTTCTCCCCGGTGCTCGGCGGCGAGTTCAACGTCAAGACCACCGTGCTCGCGTTCGACGCCTCTCACCAGAACCACCGCGCCGCGCAGGCGCTCATGTGGAACCGCATCCTGCGTGTCGCCGACGGCATCATCGAGTTTCTTTCGGAGAACACGTTCGACGAGACGACCGGCGAGACGTTCTGGGATCGCTCGCTCATCTACTTCGCCTCCGACTTCGGCCGCGACAAGACGCGACCCACCGGCGCAGCGGGGTGGAGCAGCGGCCACCACGTCAACAATGGACACCTCGTCGTTTCACCTCTGGCCAACGGCAACACCGTTCTCGGCGGCGTCGACCCCGACACCGGCCTCACCTACGGCTTCGATCCAATCACCGGCGTCGCCGATCCGGGACGCAAGACCACCGAGCAAGAGAGCTTCGCCGGCATCGCCCAGGCCCTCGGCCTCGACACCGGCAGCTTGCCCGACATGCCGGCCATGCGGAGTTGATGCCCGCTCCGGCGTGACGCCGGGCTCGATGGTGCGTACGTACGCACCATCGAACCTACCGCGCGCCGTCGTTGACGGACGCACGCCGCACCACGGCCGTGCAGGGCAACTCAGCGAGGCGGTGCATCACGCAGGGCGGCAATCACGTGCTCGACAGCCTGCGGACTGTCGCCCCCCCAACGTCGCTAGCGCGCGCCGTCGTAGATCGACGCGGGCCGAATGAGCCGTCCGCGCGCGCGCTGCTCGGCGACGTGCGCGCACCAGCCGGCGACGCGGCCGACGGCGAAGGTCGGAGTGAACGCCTCGCGATCGAGGCCGAGCGCGTCGAGGAGGACGGCCGTGTAGAACTCGACGTTGGCTTGCAGGCTGCGGGCTGGATACTTCTTGGCGAGGGCGCCGGCAGCGACGCCCTCTACCGCCCGCGCGAGCTCGAGGCGCGGGGTGTGCGCGCCGGCCGCACGGAGCGCCTCGACGGCGCGCTCGAGCACGGCGGCGCGGGGGTCGCGCACGCGGTAGACGCGGTGGCCCATGCCCATGATGCGCCGGCCCGCGTCGAGCTCGGCCGCCACCCAGGCGTCGGCGCGATCGGGTGAGCCGATCGCGTCGATCATGTCGAGCACGGGGCCGGGCGCGCCGCCGTGGAGCGGCCCCTTGAGCGCGCCGATCGCCGCGACCACGCTGGAGACGAGGTCGCTGCCGGTAGAAGCGACGACCCGCGCCGCGAACGTGGAGGCGTTCATGCCGTGATCGCTGACGGTGCTCAGGTAGGCACCCATTGCTCTAGCGAACGCCGGGCTCGGCGCGTGGCCCGTAGCCATCCGCAGGTAGTCCGCGGCGTGAGCAGCGTCGGCGACCGGGGAAGTCGGCTCGGCGCCGACGCGAAGACGCGACCACGCGGCCGCGAACACCGCCACCGCGGCCGTCACCGAGACCGCGTCCGCATCCGACGGGAGCGTCGCGATCGCCGCGCGGAGCGCGCTCATGCCGTCGACGGGCGCCGACGTCGGAGAAAGGAGGGCTAGCACCGAGGGCAAGCGCTCGAACGCCGCTGCGCGCGCGGCGCCGAGGGCCGCGGCGACGTCGTCCGGGCGCTCAGCGACTCGGGCCGCGTCCCACAGAGCCGCCACCGCCGGCTCGAAGCGACCGTCCGCCGCCAGTGTCTCCACGTCGCGACCGGCGATTGTGAGCCGACCAGCCTCGCCGTCCACGTCCGAGAGGGCGGTGGTGGCGACCACCACCCCCTCCAGGCCCCCATTGCTCCGATCCGCTGCGCTCTCGCTTGCCATGACCACCTCGATGGCGCGAACGTGGGGTCACCCGATATGTCGAGCAATGTTGATTCGACAATCCATGCTTCGTCGTTCCTGACCGCGGCTCAGGCGTGCCGTCTGCTCGGTATCAGGCCTGCCACGCTCTATTCGTACGTGAGCCGCGGTCTGCTCGAGAGCCACCCGGCCGAGAAGGCAGGTCGCAAGCGCCGGTACGCCAGAGACGACGTGGTTCGACTCAAGGCGCGCCACGACGCGCGGAGCGGACACGCTCCCGTCGCCGCCAGCGCGCTCCGGTGGGGCGAGCCCGTGCTCGACTCGGCCGTCACCGAGATCACCCCTGACGGCCCGAGCTACCGCGGTCGCCTCGCGATCGACCTCGTCCGGGCCGGCGAGCCTTTCGAGTCCGTGGCCGAGCTGCTGTGGACAGGCGCCCTGCCCGGCGCGCACCCGGCGTGGCCCGCGCCGGCGCGCTTCGGCCGCGTCCCGACCGGCCCCGGGGCCCGCACGCCGCTCCCCCGCCTCCCGGCCCTGCTGAGCGCCATCGCCGCCGGCGACGAGACGCGCTTCGCCGTCGCTGGAGACCGTGAGCTCGCGCGCGCACGGGCTATCGTGGCCGCGCTCCCGTTCATCGTTTCGCCCGAGCGCTACGGGCGCGCCTCGCGCACGGGCGCGATCGCCGTACGCATCTGCGAGCTCATCGGCCGCGGCGCGACCGACGCTCGCGTTCGGGCCGTCGACGCCGCCCTCGTGGCTTCGGCCGACCACGAGCTGAACGTGTCCTCTTTCGCCACGCGCGTGGTCGCTTCGGCGGGCGCGGATCTGCACGCGTGCTTGGCCGCGGCCGCGGCCGGGCTCACGGGCCCGCTGCATGGCGGCGCCAACGATCGGGTCGAGGGTCTCCTCGACGACATCGGCCGAGTGGGCTCGGCGCAGCGAGCGCTCGAAGCGCGGGCGCGGCGGGGTGAGCCTCTCCCCGGCCTCGGCCACACGTTGTATCCGGGCGGGGATCCCCGCGCGACCGCCCTGCTCGAGGTCGCGGCGCGCCTCGCGAACAAGGACGAGACGGTGCGCTTGCTGCGATCGGTGGCCCGAGCGGGCGACCGCTACTTCGGGCTGCGCCCCACCCTCGATCTCGGGCTCGTCGCAGTAGCGTCGGCGCTCGGCGCGCCGCGCGGCACGGCGGGCGCGTTCTTCGCCATCGGCCGCTCCGCGGGGTGGGTCGCGCACGTGATCGAGCAGCGTGAAGCGGGCCACCTGCTGCGCCCCCGCGCCCGCTACGTGGGGGCCTCGGTCGTCAATCTGCGATCGGGCCGCGCGGGGCCGTGACCACCCGAGCGAGACGCGAGCGCCGAGAAGCGATGACGATGGCGCCGGCCAGCATCAAGAAGCCCGCCCCGCCTCGACCCGTCTCGCCGTTCACGCCGCAGGAGCACCCATCGTCGCCTCCGCTGTCGTCGGCGCCGCTCGCGCCCCCGGCGCCCGAGCCCGCGGTCGCGCCCGGTCCCGGACCGGCCCCGCTGCTCGTCGCGCCGGTCGCACCGGGACCGGCGCCGCCCTCGCCACCGCCTCCCTCGCCGGGCAGCTCACCGCAGGCGTCGAGGCCGACCTCGTGCCGGCCGATGTCGGGCGCGGCGCCGGCGAACGCAAGGCCGAGGTCGACGCCGGCGTCGAGCAAGGGGCTGCCGACGAGGAGGTTGTACTCGGCGTCGATCAGCGGGTCTGCCGTCACGTCGGTCGGCGAAACGATGCCGACGGTCCCTGTCATCCAGAACGCGTTGTGATCGGCCGTGAAGGTGCCCGGCTCGATGTTCCCGGTCGCGGACCAGAGGTTGTTCTGAACCGCAGCTGTCGTGAGACCGCCGCCCTCGATGCGGAGACCGTCGCTCCCGATCGAGACGAAGGTGTTGTTGTGGAC
>CALKVR010000277.1 GCA_938004815.1 uncultured Polyangiaceae bacterium
CGGCCCGCACGAGCAGCTCCTCAGGAGCCGGCCGTTCGGTGAAGAGACGCACTGGGGCGGCTGCTTCGCGGGGATCTTCTCGCTCGGCATCGAGTCCGACGGCACGGTGAAGGCTTGCCCGACGCTGCCGACCGCGTCGTATGCCGCCGGCAACGTCCGCACGATGTCGCTCGAGGACCTCTGGATGAAGCCAGAGATCATGCGCTTCGCGCGCGACCGATCCGTCGAGTCGCTCTGGGGGTTTTGCCGAACGTGCTACTACGCCGACGTCTGCCACGCGGGCTGCAACTGGACGGCCCACTCGACGCTCGGCAAGCGCGGCAACAACCCCTTCTGCTACCACCGCGTCACCCAGCTTCGTCGCAAGGGCATCCGCGAGCGGCTCCCCGTCGAAAAGGCGCCGGGGAGACCCTACGATCACGGCCGCTTCGAGCTCGTCGAAGACCCCTGGCCGGTCGGCGAGGGAGAGACGTAGCCATCGCTTCATCGCGATGGTACGATGCCTTGGTGTCGTCGCTCCAGGCCGCCGTGGGTATCCTCCAGCTCTTCGCGGAGCCGACCCGCGTGCGCCTCCTCGCCCTCCTCGAGCGAGAGGAGCTCTCGGTCGCCGAGCTCGTCGGCATCACCGAGCTCGCGCAGTCGAGCGTCTCCACCCATCTCGGCAAGCTCCGGGACGCGGGGCTCTTGCGGGATCGACGCGTCGGCGCCTCGACGCTCTACGCGCTCAACGAGGGCAACATGCCGCCGGGCGCCAAGCAGGTCTGGTCGCTCGTTCGGGGTGAGGTGAAAGACGCGGTCCTCGAGGGCGACCGAGATCGCTGCGAGCGCGTGATCGCGGCCCGCGCGCACGCCGGCGCCTGGCCCGATGCCGTCGCCGGGCAGATGGAGCGTCACTACTCGCCGGGGCGCACCTGGGAGGCGACGGCTCGAGGGCTGCTCGGCCTCGCGGCGTTGGGCGACGTGCTCGACGCCGGCTCGGGCGACGGCACGCTCGCTCAGCTGCTCGCGCCGCGCGCGAACAGCGTCACGTGCGTCGACCGCAACGACAAGATGGTGGCCGCGGCGCGGGTGCGTTTGGCCAAGCTCAAGAACACGCGCGTCATCGCGGGTGACGTCCACGAGCTTCCGTTCGACGACGGCAGCTTCGACCAGGTGATGCTGTTCAACATCCTCACGCAGGCGACGACGCCGGCCCGCGTCGTCGCCGAGGCGGCCCGTGTCCTCAAAGCCCGCGGCCGCCTGGCGATCGTCACGCTCGCCGCCCACGATCACGCCGGCGTGACCGCGAGCTACAACGACGTGCACCCCGGGTTCTCGGCCTCGCAGCTCAGGCGAATGCTGCAAAAGGCGGGGCTCGAGGTCGACGCCTGCGACGTCACGAGCCGCGAGAAGCGCGCGCCCCATTTCGAGGTCATCACGGCCTTTGCCCACAAGACGACATGACGACCATGAACGACGATCATGTGCCCTTTGGTTCTGACGCTGACGGTCGCGGAGCGCACCCGCTCGAGCGCCTGATGCAAAAGCGCATCGCCATCATCGACGGCGCGATGGGGACCACCATCCGCACGTACGAGATGACCGAGGCGCACATCCGGGGCGAGCGCTTCAAGGGCTCGACGAAGGATCTGCTGAACAACGGCGATCTCTTCTCGCTGACGCAGCCCGAGATGATCTGCGACATCCACCGGCGTTTCCTCGAGGCCGGCGCCGACATCATCGAGACGAACACCTTCGGAGCGACGAGCATCACCCAGAGCGAGTTCTTCGTCGACGATCCGCGTGAGCACGGCGGACGCAAAGACCCCGCGTTCTATCAGGCGATCGTCGAGGACAAGTTCCTCGGCGATCTCGCGTGGGAGATCAACGAGGTCTCGGCGCGCCAATGCCGCGAGTGGGCCGACCGCATCGCCAACGCCGACGGCAAGCAGCGCTTCGTGGCGGGCGCGATCGGGCCGCTCACCGTCTCGCTCTCCAACTCGCCCGACGCCGAGGACGCGGGGTTTCGTGTCGTCACGTTCGATCAGGTCAAGGATGCTTACACCCAGCAGGTCCGCGCCCTGATCGCTGGCGGCTGCGACTTGCTCTTGGTCGAGACGATCTTCGACTCGCTGAACGCCAAGGCGGCGCTCGTGGCGATCGAAGAGGTGTACGCGGCGGGGGGCAAGCGCTTGCCGATCATGGTCTCGGCTGCGGTCGGGCGGGGCGGCGAGACGATGATCTCGGCGCAGACGGGCGAGGCGCTGTGGAACGCGGTGAAGCACGTGAGGCCGCTCTCGGTCGGCCTCAACTGCTCGCTCGGCCCCGACCTGATGTACCCGTTCCTCTCGGAGCTCGCCGACAAGTCGAGCACCGCCATCTCTTGCTACCCGAACGCGGGTCTGCCCAACCCGCTCTCGGCCACCGGCTTCGATCTCCTCCCCGAGGACATGGGCCGCTACCTCGCCGAGTTCGCAGAGGGCGGGCTCATCAACATCGCCGGTGGCTGTTGCGGCAACACCCCCGAGCACATCGCGGCGATCGCCAAGGCGCTCGATGGCCGGCACCCGCGCGAGCTGCGTGAGCGGCGAGAGGCGCGCGGCACTGTGTCGGTCGCGGTGCCCGCGAGCGAGGCGGAGCCGCCCCGGCCGCTGCGCCTCTCGGGCTCGCAGCCGTTCACCCAGCAGCTGGGCGTGTTCATGATGATCGGTGAGCGCACCAACGTGGCCGGCTCGCCGAAGTTCGCCAAGCTGATCAAAGAGGGCAAGTTCGAAGAGGCGGTCGGGGTCGCCAGGCAGCAGGTCGAGAACGGGGCGAACGTGATCGACATCTGCATGGACGAGGGGATGATCGACGGCGTCTCGGCCATGACGCGGTTCCTCAACCTCTTGGGGACCGAGCCGGAGGTCGCCAAGGTCCCGTTCATGATCGACTCGTCGAAATGGGAGGTGTGCCTCGCGGGCCTCAAGTGCCTCCAGGGCAAGGGCATCGTCAACTCGATCTCGCTGAAAGAGGGCGAAGACCGGTTTCGTGAGCAGGCGCGAACCATCCTGCGCTTCGGCGCGGCGGTGGTGGTCATGGCGTTCGACGAAGAGGGGCAGGCCGCGACCTACGAGGACAAGATCCGGATCTGCGAGCGCGCGTACCGCATCTTGGTCGGCGAGCTCGGGTTTCCGCCCGAGGACATCATCTTCGACCCCAACATCCTCACCGTCGCGACCGGGATCGAAGAGCACAACAACTACGCGGTCGACTTCATCGAGGCCACGCGCTGGATCAAGGCGAACCTGCC
>CALKVR010000278.1 GCA_938004815.1 uncultured Polyangiaceae bacterium
CTGTTGTGTATTCTCTCGGCCTACACCTCGAGCTCGAGGATCGGCTCGTTCGTGAACCCGGCCTCGTAGCCGAACTCGTTCAGCGGCAGGCCCGCGCCGCGGAGCGCGGTGAGGGCGCCCCGCGTGGTGTTGCCGCCGTCTTGGCGGTAGTGGAAGCCGCCCTTCAGCCGGCCGCTGCCCTTGCCACAGATGAGCATGGGCATGTCGTCTTGCGAGTGGGTCCAGCCGTCGCGGTGCTCGGTGCAGCAGAAGATCGACGAGTGGTAGAGGAGGTTTTGCGCGCCCTCGGGGGTATCGGCGAGCCGCTGCAGAAACGCCGCGAGGTGCTCCATCGTCACCCGCATCGCGAGGTGCTGCTTGGTGTAGGGCGCAGGCTCGGTGTGGTTCATGTAGTGCTGGCCGTCGGTCATGCCGGGGACCATGTGGAACACGACGCCCGAGCCGCACGTCGAGTACATGATCGAGAACGACCGCGTGAGGCCGCACGCGAGGGCGACCGCCATGAGCTCGCTCATCGCCGCGTTTTTCTCGGCCATCTGCTCGTTGGAGTCGATGTCGGGGAAATCGCCCGGGTCGAGCGGCTTGGAGCAGTCGGCGAGGGGCGCGTTCAAGCGCGCCTCGAGCTCACTGATGCTGGTGAGGTGCTGCTCGAGGCGCTGGCGGTCTTTGGCGCCGAGCTTGGTCTGCACGGCTTGGATCTGATCGCCGACCTGATCGAGGACGCGCGCGCGGGCCTTGCGGAGGAGCGGCTCGGCCGTGCCCTGATTGAAGAGGCGGTCCCAGAAGGCGTGGGGCGACTCTTCGGACGGGTTGATGTTGGTCTCGCCGCCGACGCTGCCGTTGTGCGACAGGTACTGGAACGTCGTGCCCTCGTCGGTGCCGCGGAACCGCGTGACGGCCGCCTCGAGCGAGCGGTACGGCGTCGGCGAGACGCTCATGAAGTGGGCCGCCGCAACCTGGTCGACGGACGGGTACTTGTAGGTCGAGACGATGGTGTCGCGGACGTCGGCGACCTTGAGGTGCGGGCCGCCGCTCGCGACGGTGGCCGCGCCCGAGTGGTGCGGATGCCGCGGCGTCTTGACGCTGAGGCCCGAGACCACGCTCACGTAGTCACGGAGCGGCAGGAGCGCCTCGAGCGCGCCCTCGCCCGGGGGCGTCCAATTCGCGCCCTGGCTCGGCGCCCAAAAGTCGGGGTGCACGCCGTTGCCCCAGTACCAGAGGCCAAAGCGCGTCGGCAGCGGCTCGCCGTCGGCGTACGCCTCGCCGTGGTCGTTCAGCATGAAGTCGAAGAGCGGCAGCCCCAGGGTGACGCCGAGGGCGCCGCGCAAAAAGAGCCGGCGCGGCGTGCGGCGCTTCGACGGACGAACCGGCAGGTGCATGTAGCGGTTGATGTCGTGCATGGCTCGCCTCACTGCTCCACCGGGGTCGCGTACCGGAAACCGTCGTTCGTCACGAGGGCGACGACGAGCTCCTTGAACTGGTAGTTGGTCGCGACGAACGTCTCGACCAGCGCCTCGACCGCCATCTCTTCATTCGGCGTCGCGAGGTGGCCGCCCGCGTGCTCGTAGAATCGGCGTGCGATGCAGGCCCCGACCTCGGGGAGCTGCGCGACGAGCTGCCCCATCTCGGTCGGGCCCGCGACGGGCGTGCCGTTGAGGTCGGTGGTGACGTCGACGGGGAGACCGTTCTCGTCGACGGTGCGGAACGCGCCGATCGCGTCGAAGCCCTCGTAGGCGAACCCGATGGGGTCCATCATCTCGTGGCACGCGCGGCACTCGGGCTTTTCGCGGTGGACCTGGAGCCGCTCGCGCAGCGTCTTGGTCTCGCCGGGCGCCGGCTCGGGCAGCGACGTGTCGACACCGGGCGGCGGGGGCGGGATGTCCTGACAGAGCAGGTTGAGCCGCACGAACCGGCCGCGGTGGGTCGGCGACGTCTGGGTCTTGTGCGAGTTGACGGCGAGGAACCCCGGGGTGGTGAGGAGCCCGCCGCGGGGGTCGGAGTCGGAGAAGACGTAGGGCTGGTAGTCGGGACCGGTGATGCCCGGGATGCCGTACACCTTGGCCAGCTCTTCGTTGATGTAGGTCTCCTTGGTCGTGAACATCTGCCGGAAGTCGGCCTCTTCTTCGAAGACGATGTTCTCGAACATGCGCTCGATCTCGACCCGCATCGCCGGCCCGAGCGTGGCGCTGAACTGCGGGAACTTGTCGGGGCTCTTGTCGAGCGCGTCGAGCTTGTGGATCGTCATGAAGTCGCCGAAGAACCGGCCGAGCGCGCGACGCGCCCGCGGGTCGTCGACGAGCCGTGCGGCCTCGATGCGGACCTGCTCGGGGTTCGTGAGCGCGCCTGTCTCGGCGGCGAGGAGGAGCACGTCGTCGGGCGGAGCGTCGAGGATGAGGTACGAGAGACGGCTCGCCATCTCCCAGCTCGTGTAGCGGAGGGCCGGGTTGCCCTGCGCATCGACCACCTCGGGGTCGGGCTCGCCGACCTCGATGCGAAAGAGAAAGCTCGGCGACTGGAGGATGGCGGCGGTCGCGTACTTGATGCCGGCGGGCACGTCGCCGCCGAGGTCGGCGCTCACCGCCTCACCGACCGAGAGCACCCCCTCGATCTCGAGCGGATCGATCGGCCGGCGCCACGCGCGCTTGGCGAACGTCTCGAGAAAATCGCGCACGCACGGGTCGGACACCGTCGCCGGGGCGCAGCCGACGAGCGCGTCGCGGCGAGCGGCGTCGGCCCACACCTGATCGAGGACGCCGTAGGTGGCGGCCTCGTACTTCTCGGCGTCGAGCGACGAGATCGTGGTGCCGGCCGCCGCGATCGACGAAAAGCCATAGAGCTGATCGTCCTTGGGCAGATCGGTGGGCAGCGCGAGCGGCTCACCGAACAGCGTGAGCCAGGTGTTGTGGAGCTGGGGCGCCGTCAGCCGATGGATGGTCGGCGCCGCCGGGAGGAACTGATCTGCCGGATCGGTGCCGCCGCCCGGCCCCTTGCCCGGGTCGTCACCATCGATGCTGCCAACGCACGCCGTGAGGGTCAGCGCGAGGACCCCTGCCGCCTTCGATCGGGCCATGCGATCTCTCTCTCTCTCGGGCTCTCTCCCGCGGTGCAGCACTATACCATGGCCGCCATGCGAACCGACCTTCAGACGCTCCTCGCCACGTCGTGTGTCGTTGTACTTTTCGCCTGCTCCGATACGGGTGGCGCGGGCGCCAACTCCGCGACCGCTTCGGCGGCCAAGGCGCCATCGACGAAATTGCCGAGCAGCACGTTC
>CALKVR010000279.1 GCA_938004815.1 uncultured Polyangiaceae bacterium
GGGCTGCCGCCATCAGGCGCTCGTCGGCTACTTTGGTGAGGCGCTCGGCGAGCCCTGCGGCAGCTCGTGCGACGCGTGCGGCGCGTCCGACGTGGCGAGGCCCGGCTCGGGCAAGCGCGCCCCCGCTCGCGTCGTCGCGGCCGAGCTCGGTGGCGCCGTCGGTGATCTCTTCGAGCTGCTCAAGATCTTGCGGCGGCACGTCGCCGAGTCCCGCGGCGTGCCCGCGTACGTGGTCTTCAACGACGCGACGCTGCTCGCGATGGCGAAGACGCACCCGACCACCGCGGCCGCGCTCCGGCAGGTGCCCGGGGTCGGGCCCAAGAAGCTCGAGGCGTACGGCGACGCGTTCCTGAAGCTCTTGCGCGAGGAGACGCGCGGTCGCCGCTGAGGCGGCGAGCTACTTGGCGGCGCGCGACCGGCGCACCGCTTCCGGGATCGCGGCCGACGCCGACTCGGTGGCTGCTTCGAGCACGTCGCGCTCCAGCGTCGCGCGCGGCGTCGACTTGTCTTTCCCAGTCGCGCTGCCGCTCACGGTGCCGAGGATGGCGCCGCTCGGCTCGCGGAGCACGACCTGTACGACACATCGCACATGGGTGCCTTCACGCGAGGACTTCGACTCGGCGTCGGCGAGGACGGCCATGACTTCGAACGGCGCGCCGACGCGCTCACGCTTCCAATCCACACCGCCGAGCGCCTCTTCGAGATCGGCGCGCAGCGCGGGCTTGGGATCGCCCATCGTGAGCTTTTTTTGATCGACGCGGCTCTCGACCGAAGCGATGCGCGCGTGCGTGGACTTCTTGGTGACGGTCGCTGGCGCGGCCAAGATGAGGCCGAGGCCGATGATCGACATCAACATGATTGCCGATCTCACGACTGCACGGGTCAGGCCAACTAACCCGACCAGCGAACAGGCAGATCACCGTGTGCGCGGGAGCGCGATCGGTGCTCAGCCGCCCGGGCTGACCGTGACGGAGACGGCGGGGTTCGGCACCGCGTCGGGCCCGAAGGGAAAGTCGATGGATTGGTTCTCGAGCCAGTTGGGTAGGAGGTTGTTGTAGAAGGGGCTCTCTCGGTGCAGATCGTTGCCGCCCGGGAGCTGGTAGCTCATGCGCGGCACGTCGGGGCCGAGCTCGACGACGAAGCGCACCGATGGGCCGGACGCGAACGCGAAGTCCCACCCCTCGCCCGCGTCGGGCAGCCCCCGAGCGATCGGGTTCGCGACGTTGACGGTGAAGAGGCCGCCGGGCGCGGCGTACGGGCCGTCGTTGTAGGTCGGTACGCCGAACGAGTCGAAGATGCTGCGCAGCGACAGCGTGTGGAGGCGGCCCCAGCGCCAGTCGTTCGGCGCACCGTTCACCGCGAGCGCCTCGGCCGCGAGCGTGATGCCGCGAAGGAGGATCTCGTCGCGGGTCTCGGTGACGGCCGCCGTCGAGACGTCGTCCCACATCAGATCGCCGGACGCGATCGAGGTGGGGTCCATGATCGCGCGAACGACGAGCTGCGTGTCGAGGCGACCGGGCAGCGAGATCGACGGCTCACCGGCGAGCGCGGCGGCCGCGGCCAGCTCGTCGCCGAGCGCGGCGTGCGTCACCGCGAAGAGGGTTGCGTGGAACGCGGCGCAACCGATCGCCTCGGCCGTCTCGGCGGGGTCGCTGACGTCGGGTGACGCGGCCGGGTCGGCGCCGTCGACGCCGGTCGGGCAGGTGAGCTGCCACGCGGTGAGGGCGTCGACGACGTCTTGCTCCTCGGGCGTGAGCGTCGCGGTGCTCGCCGCCGTGAGCAGGGCCGGGACGACCGCCTCGCCATAGAGAGAGAAGGTGTCGCCCTGGAGCGCGTTCATGGTCGCGACCGAGTGGTTGTTCCCGCCGGCGACGAGCTGATCGACGATGCGCTGCTGGCGGGTGCCGTCGGCCTTCAAGCGCGCTTGCAGCGCTGCCTGCCCGTCGTTGAGCGGATCACCATCGATGGTCGCCCCCGTCATGTCCTGGTTCGCGGTCGCGATCGCGCCCGCGGGCGGGTTCGTGAGCTGCGGGAGCATGGCGAGCGGGACGGCCGGCCCCCACTCGGCGGTGCCGTCACCCGGCAGCGGCATCCACGGCGCGACGGTCGACGATGCCCACGGACGGCTCGGCACCTTGGAGTAGGGGTACCAGCCGATGTCGCCGGCGAGATCGGCGACGACGAAGTTCTGGCTGCAGCTCGACGCCTGCTCGATCGCCAGCCGCGCCTCGTCGGTCGTGGTCGCTCGCGCGACGCCGAAGAAGGTGTCGAGATCCGTCCCGCCGTCGTGGCCGCGCCACTTGATGGTGATGGCGGTGTCGGTCGCGGGGTCTTCGGCCACGATCGGTCCGTGGTGCGGAACCCATTTGAAGCTCTGGGTGACCGGCATGCCCGTCATCGAGTCTTCGAACGTGAGCTCTTTCTCGATGATCGGGACCGGGTTGCCGTCGAGGATGACGGCGGTGCCGTCGGGCGTGAGCGTCTCGACGTACACGTCGGCGAGATCCCAATACGCGGTGGTGACGCCCCACGCGAGGTTCTCGTTGTGGCCGACCATCACGCTGGGCAGGCCGGGGAACGTGCTGCCGGCGACGTGGTAGTCGCCGCTGCCCTGGCTCTTGGCGTCGATCTCGACCGCGAACCAGATGCTCGGGTTGGTGAGCGACAGGTGCGGATCATCCGAGACGAGCGCGCGGCCGGCGGTGGTGCGGCTAGGGCCGACGACCCAGTCGTTCGAGCCGACCTCGCCGGCGTGGCGCTGGTTCATGCCGCTGCCCACGCGGGCCATCGACGCGCGCGCCTGGCGCAGGAGGTGGGGCGAGGCGCCCGTGTTGCCGAACCATGGAGCGGGCGGAGCGCTCGACGGAGCGAAGGTGCTCATGGTGGCGGCGCCGATGGTGCTCGCGTCGAAGACCGGTTCGGCCGAGAAGATATCGGCCGCGAGCGCGGGATCGAAGAGCGGCATGAGCTCGCCTTGTGCGATCTCGCCGTCGCTGTTGTTGGAGAGATCGTTCAGCACGTAGAGGCCGACGGCGGCCGAGTCGGCGGGCTCCCAGTCACGGATCGCCTCTTTCACGATGAGGGCGAAGTCGTACTCGGTCGTGAGTGTCGCGCCGTTCTCGCCCGCGCGCATGTCACCGATCCACGCGTTCACCCCCCGCGTGTAGGCGTCGAGGTGGCCTTTCACCCGCGGGCTGGCGTCGTCGTAGAGCTTCTGCTCGAGCGGATCGCCCTCGCGCGTCGAGAACCAGCGCCGGTTGTCGAAATCGTTCGAGAGCACGGTCGGGCCCGCCTTGACCAGGGCGCCGAGCTTGCCCCGCACCAGGTTGCGGACGAAGTCCATGAAGAAGAAGCGGTTCGACGCGTGGAAGTAGCCGAGCGTCGCGTAGCAATCGTCGTCGGTGGCGCACGTGAGGTGCAGGATGCCGTGCTCGTCGTACGCGGCCGAGACGGGAGCGCTCAGGCCCGGAATGGTGACGCCTGTCGGCGCGCCGCCGCCGCCCCCGCTGCCCGCGCTCTTGCTCGTGCTGCTGGATGAGGCGCCGGGCGAGCCGCCCCCGGTCGCGCTGTCGTCGCCACAGGCGCTCGCGGCGGCGCCGACCAAGAGCAGAGAGAACGCGAGACCCAGGGCGCGGAAGGAACGCATCGGCGGACTCTGACACCGCCACCGGCCGCAGGGAAGGCCGCTCGCGTGCTCAGTCGCCGGTCGCCCAGCTCGCGATGACGCGCGCCCGCTCCGGCGATGTCGACGCGATCAGCGCCGCCTCGATCCGGCGCTGCGCGTCGCGGCCCTCTAGGTAGCGCCGCCAGACCGGCTGGCCCTCGAGCGCGTCGAGCTCGCCCCGGGCCTTGGCCAGGCTGAGCGTGTCGACCATCTCGTCGAAAGGGCCGATGCGCTGCTTGTGCTCGTGGAACTCGGCTCGTGCGGCGACGACGTCGTACGGCTCGTAGTCGCTGTACTCGCCGGGGCGGTGGCGCTCGATGCCCGTCGGCGCGGGATCGAAGGCACAGAACAGGGTGACGTGGCCGCCGAGCGCCGAGACCTCGTGCTTGTTTCGGGTGCGCCCGTCGGCCTCGGGCACCTCGTTCAGGTGGTAGGTCGTCTCGCCGTCGACGGCCGCCCAATCGGCCCAGCCGCCGGCTGCGGCCAGCGGCGCGAGCCGCACGCGCGCGCTGCCCGAGACGTCGTAGCAGACGTTGAACTCGGTGCGCGACGTGTACGCCATCTTGAACACGGGCTCGCCGTCGTCGTTCGGGGGCAGGCCGACGACGTCGAACATCGTCGTGTGAAACCACGACACGGGGTTGTCTCTCGCCGAGACGAGGCCCGGATCGTGGTGGAGGAAGATGCGGCGGCTCAGGTACTGCGGCGTCAGGACCCAGCGGAGCGACTGGTCGCCGTGGGCGCAGGCGCGAACGAACGCCTCGTCGCGGAGGAGCACGCGGGTGCCGCGAGCGCGCGGGCCCCAGACGTGGGCCGCCTCGAAGCCGGCCTCGGCCCGCAGGGTGGCCGCCGCGCCGATGGGGACGAACAGGTGAGACCCCGGGCCGATCGCGAGCGGGCCCGTCGAAGCGGCGTCGAAGACGGCGCGGCCCCGCATCACCCCGACGACGTGGGCGGAGCCGGGGTCGAGCGAGAGCTCGGCGGCGGAAGCGAACCGCAGGCGCTCCACGTCGAGGCCCTCGGGGCTCGTGTCGCGAGAGAGGATGGCCGCGCGCTCGACCGCGCCGTCGCGTCGCCAGTCGTTTCGGATCACGTTCGTCATGTCGGTCGGATCGCAGTCTACCCGGCGTCAGCAGGGGCGGGCGACGAGCCAGTCGCGCACGGGGGCAAAGACGCTCTCGTGGGCGTGGTTCGAGATGAACATGTCGGCGTGGGCGAGGCGCAACGTCTCGGAGCCGACCTCGAGCAGCGTGCGATCATCCGACCCGATGACGCGGTAGGGGAACGACGCCGTCTCGGGCGGGACGATGCCGTCGGCCTTGGCCACGACGCAGAGGAGGGGCGCGCGCACGTGCTCGAGCGCGCGCGAGACGTGGGTGCCGCGGACCTTCAGATCGCCGGTCCGGATCCACTCGGCGATCTCGCGGTTGACGTGGCGGTTCGGGTCCTCGACGGTGCGTACGAGCTCGGCGAGCGCGCTCGTGTCGACGTGCTCGGGGTTCATGTAGACCGAGAGGAGCCACGGCGTGTGCTTGAGCACGTGCGGCAAGAGGGTGCCGGCGAGCTTGCGCGAGCCGCGAAAGCGCACGAGGCCGACCAGCCCGGGCGAGCCGAACGCCGCCCGGAGGAGCGGGTGGATCTTGACCCATTTGACGGGCGCGCCGACGGCGACGAGCGCGCCCATCTTGTGCCGGCGCACGAGGGCCGCGTGGGTGAACATGAGCGTGCCGCCGAGCGACGCGCCGATCACCGCGACCGAGCTGGCGCGCGTGCGCGTGCGCTCGAGGACCGCGTCGATGGCCGCGCCGAGGTCGGTGACGGCGAGATCGGCGAGCCCGAACACCTCGCCGCCGCCAACCGACCGGCTGTCGCCCTGCGCCCGGAGGTCGACCCGCCACACCTCGAGGCCGCCGAGGGCGAGGGCGCCCTCGAGCGAGACGCCCCGCGGGTGGTAGCCGAAGATGAACGAGTTCATCCCGTATCCGGGGACGATGAGCACGGGCCGGCCGGCCGGGTCGAACCGCTCTTCGTCCCAGCTCTGTTGCAAGGCGAGGTGCCAGCCGTCGTGGTTGGGGACGAAGTGTTGGATCGAGCGCATCGTCACCAGCTCGTCGGCTTGTAGTCCTTGAGAAACAGGCCCCACGGGTGCTCGCCGGTCGTGAGGCCGACGAACAGCGGGTCGAGGACGCGCGCGGCGCCGTCGATGCTGTCGAGCGGCGCGTGAAAGTCGTGGTCTCGCTGCTTGCGCGCGGCGTGGGCGAGCGGGTCCTCGTCGGTGACCCACCCGGTGTCGACGCTGTTCATGAAGATACCCTCCTGCGCCCAGTCGGCGGCCGAGGTGCGGGTCATCATGTTCAGCGCGGCCTTGGCCATGTTGGTGTGGGGGTGCTTGATCGTCTTCTTGCGCCGAGAGAACGACGCCTCCATCGCCGACACATGAATGACGTGTTTGTCATTGGTGCGAGCGCACATCATCAGCGGCTTGAGCTTGCTGGTGAGGACGAAGGGCGCGATGGCGTTGACGAGGTGCACCTCGACGAGCTCGGGCGTCGGCACCTCGCCCAGGCCGAGACGCCAGCTGTTGGTGTCGCGTAGATCGATCTGCTGCGTGTCGCCGTCGAAGAGGCCGGCCGGGAACGACGCGGGGTCGGCCGCCGCCTCGTCGGTCCACGCGCCCGGGGCCGCGAGCGCGCCCGCCTGGCGCGGCGCCAATAGCCGCGAGACGTCGGCGCCGAGCGCGGCGGTGGGAGCGCGCTCGGCCTCGAGCAGGTGGCCGTAGAACGCGGGCGGGCGCCGCACGGTCTGGGCCGCGTTGTTGACGAGCACGTCGAGCCCGTCGAGCTCGGTCGCGAGCTCGGCGGCGAACGCCTCGACGCTCGGGGTGTGGCGAAGATCGATCCCGTGGATGCTGAGGCGCTCGTACCACTCGCCGTAGTCGGGCTCGGCCGCGTAGCGCTTGGCGGCGTCGACCGGGAACCGCGTGGTGGCGAGCACCCTCGCGCCCGCGCGCAAGAGCTTGAGCGCAGTGTGGTAGCCGATCTTGATCCGCGCGCCGGTGACGATCGCGGTCCGGCCCTGCATCGGGGCGGTCTGCGACCGCTTCTCCCAGTTCAGTGCCGCGCAAGGCGGGCACATCGAGTGGTAGAACGCGTGCACGCGGTCGTAGGGGGCCTTGCACACGTAGCAGGCGCGGGGAACGCCGAGAGCGCCTTTTGCTTGCGCAGATCGGCGGCGCCGAGGCGCGCCTCGTCGCGCGCGACCTGCTCCGTGCGGTCTTTGCGGCGAAACGCGCGCGCCCGCCGGCGGCGCTCGTCCGCGCTCGGCCGCGCCAGCCGGCCCGCGGCTTCGAGCAGGCGGCGCCGCTCGTCCGGGGCGAGGGCGACGAGCGCGCTCGGGTCCTCGAGCAGCGCCTCGAGCACGCCCACGGCACGGCGAACGTCTTCGGGTGAGGCCACGGCCGCGGGACCATAGCCCCGCGGGCGCCTACCGCAAAACCGGAACACCGGCGGAGCGGCTGGTCACCTTGAATGGGGTGGGGCCGGGTGGTTAAGAGAAATGGGTGACCACGACCATCTCTACCCAGAACCACCCCGATCCCGTTCTCGCGACGCGGCCGCTCGGCTTTCCCTGGGAGACGTTCGACCCGTTCTTGTTCTGCGTGCACCACGACGACGCCTACCCGGCGGGCAACGAGGCCATGGGCCCTGCCGCCTCGCTCGCGGGGCGCAACCTCGGGCAAGACTTCGAGGGCATCGACGGCTGGCGCATGTACCACGGAGAGGTGGTGCCCGGCTTTCCGCAGCACCCGCACCGCGGGTTCGAGACGGTGACGATCGCGCGGCGCGGCTTCATCGACCACTCCGACTCGCTCGGCGCGGCGGCGCGCTTCGGCCGGGGCGACGTGCGGTGGATGAACGCCGGCGGGGGCGTCGTCCACTCCGAGATGTTTCCCCTCCTCGACCAATCGGGCCCGAACCCCGCCGAGCTCTTTCAGATCTGGCTCAACTTGCCGCCCGAGGACAAGCTCGTCGAGCCGCACTTCGCGATGCTGTGGTCCGAGAACATCCCCGTTCACCGCGCCGTCGATCGCGCCGGCAACGCCACCGAGGTCACGGTCATCGCGGGCGAGCTCGAGGGGCTGCGCGCATCGCCGCCGCCGCCGCGCTCGTGGGCGGCCCGGCCCGACGCGCACGTCGCAATCTGGGCCGTCAAGATGGGGGCCGGCGCGGCGTGGACGCTCCCCCCTGGCCCCAAGGGCGTGAACCGCACGCTCTATTTCTTTGGCGGCGACTCCATTCAGGTAGCAGGGCGGCGCGTCACCTCGCACGGCGCGCTCCGCCTGGTGCCCGACACCGCCGTCGATCTCGTGGCGAGTGGTGAGGTCGAGCTGTTGCTCCTGCAGGGCCGGCCGATCGGCAAGCCGGTGGCCCAATACGGGCCGTTCGTCATGAACTCGCGCAGCGAGATCCAGCAAGCGGTCGTCGACTATCAGCGCACCCAGTTCGGCGGCTGGCCATGGCCCGACTCGGCGCCCGTTCACCCTCGCGACGCCGGCCGTTTCGCGACGCGCCCCGACGGCGTCACCGAGCGACCGCCCGAGCGCGGCTGAGGTATGCTCTCGCCACCATGGGCAAGAGGGAGCCGCCTCCGAGGGGCAAGCTGCTGGTGAGCGTCGCGCTCACGGCGAGCACGGTGGTGGTGGCGTGTGGCCCGGAGCCCCTCCCGGGCAACCCCAAGGGCTCGGGCTACGACGACGGCGCTGCCACGAATCCGCCGCCGCCCGGCAACCCCAAGGGCTCGCATTACGTCGAGCCCGAACCGTCAGCGAGCGCGGCGCCTACCACGAGCGCCAGCGCCCCCGCCAGCGCGAGCGCGCCGCCTACGGCAACCCCTCCGCCGAGCACGCCGCAACCGGTCGGCAAGCCCAAGCCCACCATGCCCGCGAACCCCAAGGGCTCTCTGTACGACCCGGGCATGCAGGATGCCCTCGCGGCGCGCGCCGACGACGACGAGGGATGAGAGAGCCGTTCGAGCTCGAGTGGATGGGCGGCGTCGCGGCGAAGTACTTTCGCCGCATCCGCCCGGGGGTCGATGATTTTCCGTGGGGCACGCTCCCGCGTGACGACTACCCGCCCACGCTCGTCGACCGCGCGCGCGTCTCTTGGACCGAGGCCGCGTTCAACGAGTACACGACGGCGTACGCTTTCGGTGAGCTGCTCCTCGCGATGCTCGAGGCGAAGGCGCCGGTCGATCTCGTCGGGATGGCAGGCGACTTCATCGCCGACGAGATGCTGCACGTCGAGCTCACGAGCCGCCTGGCGATGGAGCTCGGTGGGGGCTCGCCGCATCGGATCGACTTCGGGGGGCTCAGCCAGCGCGCGGCCGCGGGCCCCGCCCTCCAACGCGCGTCGGAGCTCGCCGTTCGCATCTGCTGTGTGGCCGAAGCGTTCAGTCTGCCGATGCTGGCGGGGTGCTTGAAGACGGCCGGCCATCCTCTGACGCGTGCGGTGCTGGAGCGCATCGTGGCCGACGAGGCGCCGCACGGCCGGCTCGGCTGGCTCTACATGGAGTGGGCGAGCGACAAGCTCGACGACGCGGTCCGCGCGCGTCTCTCGGTCGTGGCGATGGATACGCTCCGCCATCTCTCTCCGTACTGGCAGAGGCTCACGAGCCGCGCTTCGGAGGGGATCACGACGGAGGGGTTCTTGGTCCGGCAAGTCAACGAGCTCGGCTGGATGGAAGCGTCGGCGTACGGCGAGCGCGCGCGGCGCGCCGTGCGCCAAGAGGTGGTGGAGCCGCTCGCTCGCTTCGGCGTCGAGCTCGACGCCGCGGCGGTCGACTCGCTGCTCGGCTGACTCAGGGCGCGAGCGCCGAGGCGCTCGCGCCAGGCGCGCCGGCGCGCGGGCGGTAGCAGTACCAGGCCGCCACGTCGGTGGGCTTGCCCTCGATCGACTTCGAGATCGACCACACGTCGCCCGCCGTCACCACCTCGAGCACGTTGTCCCCGTCGATGTCGACCGCGGTGACGAAATCGAGCGGTGGCTCGCGTCGCTTCGTCTCGGTCGCGATCGAGAGGAGCGGTCGCTCGTCGGTGCCGGCCTCGATGATGATGGCGCGGTAGGTCTCCTGGGTGCCGGCGGCAGGGGTGGCCTCGACCGCGAGCAGCGTGTCGGTGCCGACGACCCCGTCGAGCTCCCCAGTGATCCAGCCGAGGACCTCGAGCTTCGAGGGCTCGGCGGCGAGATCCTCGGAGGCTCGAGCGAGCAGCTTGGGCGAGAGGCGCTGCCACTCCTGGGTTGGGAGCGAGCTCGCGTCGCGAGGCTTCTGCAGCTCGGCCTTGCCGTCGGCGCTCCAGAGCCCGACGGTCCGGATCGAAGGTCGCGGGCTGACCTCGAGCGACTCACCGGCCCCGCAGTCGCGGTACGCATTTTTTTCCACCAGGAGGCCCTCGCCCCCCACGGACTGCAGGCGCGCGCCGACGGGCACGCGGCCGGCGCACGTCTTGTCACGGCCGATCTTGCCGTCTGCCCCGCATAGGAACGGGGTCATCGCGCCGTCTTGTTCGAGGAACAGCACCGCCTTGGGGGCGTCGAGCTCCGGCGCTACCAGCGGCTTGTCGGGGACGGTGAGCCAGGCGGTCAGCTCGGCGCAGCCCCCCGCCAGCGCGCCCGCGCCGGCGACGAGGAAGGCCGCCCGCGCGCGGTTCCAGCGTCCCACCCCGAAAGCCTAGCATCGGGTGCGGGAGAGCACGTCATTTGGGGCGCCTACGACCGAGGCGCGCTACGCCGGATCGATGTCGACGTCGCACCCCATCGTGTCGCCGAGACCCGACAGATCGTCGCGGAGCTTGCGCACGCTCCCGCCCTTGGGCAGGGTCACGACCGCCTCGAGGAGAAAGAGCGGCGTGCCCGCGAAAGGCGCCGACTCGACGCGGGTCTCGAGCTCCTCGACGTTGACGTCGTGCTTGCGGAGCACGTCGGTGATCCGCGCCACGATGCCCGGTTGGTCGACGGAGTAGGTCTTGAGCCGGTATGGCACCGTGCCCGGCGCGCGCGCGCCCGCGGCGGCGACCGCCTCGATCTCGAGGCGCAGGCCGATCGACTTTGCGCCCGCTTCGAGCGCGCGCCGCGCCGCCGCGACCTGCGCGTCGTCGCCCTCGACCAGGGCGAGCAACGCGAAATGACCGCGCAGGTTGACCATCCGGCTGTCGGCCAAGCTGGCGCCGGCCTCATGGACGTGCTTCGTGAGGTCGGCCACGAGGCCAGGGCGATCGGCGCCGACGGCGGTGATGATGATTTGGGGCACGGGCCGGGTCTACTCGACGCTCCTCGCGCCGACCACAGGCCTTCCGCTCAGTACGCGATGGCGACACAGTCCAGGCGACGAGCCGCGACCGTCCCGAACGAGCCAGCGTAAGCCACGACGACGCGGTAATCGTCTGCGTCGACGACGAGATCGAGGTCCGAGGCCCATGGAATCTTGGAGGTATCGAAGCCCGCGAACGGCCGCGGGGTGCCGTCGAGCGCGAACCCCGTCACGATCACGTCGGCGCCGAGGTCC
Source organism: uncultured Polyangiaceae bacterium (assembly GCA_938004815.1). GTDB lineage: Bacteria > Myxococcota_A > Polyangia > Polyangiales > Polyangiaceae > Xiheicaenibacterium. Next base: position 11,225 of record CALKVR010000279.1, read on the forward strand.
GGATCAGACGCGTCGATGTGCCCGACGAGGAGCTCGTCGCCCCGCATCGCCATCGCCAGCCCGATGGGGGCCGAGCCCGAGACCACGATGGGGGAGACGAGGAGGGCGCCGTCTTTGCCGACGCGCGCGATGCTCACCTGCCCGAGGACGGCCCAGCCGACCCAGAGCGAGTCGCCCGCGTCGACGACGCGCACCGCGTCGATGCGCCCGGGCGCGTCGACGTCGAAGAGCAGCTCGAGCTCGCCTTGCCACGTGAGCCGCCCTAGCTCCAGTCGCGTGCCCGGCCCGGGGGGGATGCCGTCGCCAAACGTGCACGCGGGAAAGGGCCGGCCCGTCCCCGACACGAAGAACACCTCGTCGCCGCTCGTGACCGCGTCGGCGACGAGGGCTTGATCGGCGCACGCGAGCGAAGGCGCGAACGCCGCTATCGAACCTTGCTCGAGCAGAAAGAGATCGAGGTGCTCGAACGGCGTCCAGCGCGACGCGAAGCCGGCGAGGAGAGCGGTATCGCCGGCCGGCACGATGAATCGGGCCTCGTGCGCGACGAGCTCGGGGATGACGGTCCACGAGGGGGCCACGCCGCCGACGACGTCGACCGCGACCAGAGATCCGATCGACCCCATCGCCGCGTCGCCGGTGAGCACCGTCACGCCCGCGGTGCGGCCGGTCGTTACCGCGACCCTGTCGGGCCGAGCCCCGAAGAGCGGATGGATGTCGCCCAGCGAGGCGGGCCAGTCGCCGAACGCGTCGAAGCAGACGATACCGTAGGGCGTCGTGGGCGCTTGCTCCTGGATCGGACCCACCGCGCACACGCCCAGGCCGTCGGCCGAAAGCGCGAGGTCTGCCCCGAAGATCGCGGGTCCGTCGAGCGTCACGTCGGCGGCGACGAGGTCGCTCATCTCCACCTCGTCGCAGGCGGGCGCGGGGGCGCCCCCGCCGACCGAGCCGATCCCGCTCGACGTGCTGGAGCCGCTCGGCGTGCTCGCTGTGCTCGAGGCGGTCTGCGATGGAGAGCCGCCCGCGCCCGAAGCATCGGCGTCTTCGAGGGCCGAGCGAGCACCGCACGCGGCCGAGCACGCGAGCGCGATCGCGAGCGCGAGCGCCCGAGCCCGATCGAGGCGGAGCAGGTCAGCCACACCGCGAGCGGGGGCGATGCGCGGCCGGGCGGCAACCGTGTCGTGCCCTGCCTTCGACGTCGACC
>CALKVR010000280.1 GCA_938004815.1 uncultured Polyangiaceae bacterium
CGCCCGAGCCGCTCGAGCCCGACCCGCTCTTGGCCGGGGAGTTTCCGCAGGCCGCCACCGCGACGGAGAGCAACGCGACGGCGACGGCGGAGAGCGCGCTTCGGAGGAGCATGCCCTCCGTACGGCCGAGACCAGCCGAGGATCTACAAGTGGTTCGAGAACACGCCGAACAACAAGTACGGCACCCCGATCATGAGCATGAACCCGAAGACGAAGCGCTGGGCGCTCCCCGGGACGTAGCGGGTGAGGATCATGATCTCGACGTCGTTTATCCAGAACAGGGAGCCCGGCGGATCGACGAACGCGAAGATGATCAAGGCGGCTCCCGCGACGATGGCGAGAACTGCGAGGAGGCCGAAGATGATCATGGGGTCGATGATAACCCAAGCGGCCCTTGCTCAGACCCCCGATCCCTTGCACCATCTGCTCCCTCATGGGCCCCTCCCGCCTGGCTCGCCGCACCCCATCGCTCCTCCTTGCGCTCGTCCTCGCGAGCGCCGCTCCGCTCGCGGGCTGCCAACCCCAAGACGCGAAGAGCGCGGCCTCGGCCAAGACCGTCACCGCCGGTCCCTTCACCTCGGCGGTGAAGGCTGAGCAAGGAAACGCCGAAGATCCGGAGCTTTACCTCTCCGCAATCGACAAGGCGGTCGATTCGCCGAAGGACCCCGACGCCCTCGCCGTCGTCATCGCCTCTCTCGACGCGCTCGTCCAGCGCGCGCCCGGCACGCCGTCGCGCATCGAGACGCCGATGGCGCACCGCTCGCGCGAGACGTTTCAGAAGGTCGTGCTCCGTCTCCGCAAGGCCTGGGAGGCGCTCGAGGACGCCGACGCCGAGCGCGCGCCCCTCATGCGCGTGCAGCTGGCCAAGGCCCTGCACCGCCTGGCCCTCTATACCGGCGAGACGAAGGGGGCGCAGGTCTGGTGGAGCCGCCGCGCCTGCCTCCCCGCCGCCACCGTGGTCGGCCCGATCGACGCGGCCCCGCTGACGCGGCTGGAGCAGCCCGGCGTCGTCAAGCCGCACGAGGCCCTCGCCGCGAGCTACGCGGGCCCTTCGCGCCTCGCTCCCGCCACCGTCGCTCGTGTCGCGAGCAGCCGGTGCGAGATCGACGCGCGGCGTACGAACCGGCTCCTCGGCATGCGTGAGGTCGTCTTCGACGTAGAGAACCCCAAAGAGCAGCGCCTGAGCTTCTCGGTGTCGTCGACCGCGGCGGCCGTCCTCGAGGTCGGCGGCGTGCGCGTCCTCGAGCGGCGCTACGAGACGGGCGGCTTCGACAGCCTGACGATGGGGCACGCGACCGCCACCGAGGGCACGCTACGCGTCGTGCTACGGCTCGCCGACAAGGGCGATGCGGGGTCGATCGAGGTCGCGGTGGTGGGCGAGGACGGCTTGCCCCTCACCTCCAAGGCGCCGCGCCCGGGCGACGTCGCGACGGCGCGCGCCTCGAAGCCGACGCAGCTGAGCTTTGCCCGCGCGGCCGAGACCGACGAGCGTCTGGTGGCGACCGCGGCCGCGCTCCTGGCGACCGGCGAGCCGCGGCGCGCCGAGCAGCTCCTGGAAAAGGCGCTCATCGAGCGTCGCGATGGCCGCGACCCGGCCGTGCTCCTCTTGTGGACTCGCGCGATGGAGATGGCGGGCGACATGCCCGACTCGAAGCGCATCGAGCGCACCCGCGCGGCTCTCGACGATCTGAAGAAGACCATGCCCGAGTCGTGGGAGGCGCGCATCGCGCGCGCCGACCTGGCGCAACGCCGCAAGGGTTTCGGCGAGGGCACCATCGCCGCGCTCGAAGAGCTCGGCTTCTCGTGGCCGGGCGCCGAGCTCGGCGCGCAGAACACGATGGTGCTCGCGTACATCGTCTGGCTCGCCGACTCGGCCTCGATGGACGATCTCGCCGAGAAGGCCTACGACAAGCTCGCGGTCCGCGCCCAGGGCTCGGCGATCTTGGCCTCGGTCGACGCGACGGTGCACCCCCGCACCGGCGTAGAAAAGGTGAAAGCCTCGTGCGACGGGGGCCTGGCGCGCGACACGCTCGACTGCTCGGACGCCAAGGCCGCAATCGGTGATCGCGTAGGGGCGCTCGGCGAGCTCGCGCGCCTCCGCGATCTGACGACGTCTCCGGGCGGGTTCATGGCCCAGGAGCTGCGCCTCAAGCTCCAGTCGGGCGACGACAAGGGCGCCCTCGCCGCCTACGACGCGCTCTACCCGGGCGAGCGCTCGCTCATGACCATCCTGCCGGTGCTGGCGCGCATGCCCGATCGAAAAGCGGCCCGCGCGCGCGTCCTGGTCGAGGCGACGACGGCGGCCGACGGCGCGTTCGCGCTCTCGCGCTCGGGCGTGATCTTCGGCGAGCCCTCGGCCGACGCGCTCCGCCTGGAAGAAGAGGGGCGCGCGATCGTCGAACGCGACCGCAAGCAGCAGGCGCTCCCCGGGGCGGCCACCGCGGTGCTCCGCCACATCGAGCACTACGGCGTCGACGAGAGCGGCCTGGTTCGTGTGCTCACCTACGATCTGCGCCGGGTCTCGGGCACCACCGACGTCGAGCGCGGCATCTTCGTCGAGCCGCCGATGATCGACGGGCGTGGCTTCCTCGCGCCGCTTCGCCGCCGCGTGCACAAGAAAGACGGCCGCATCCTCGAGCCCGATCACGCCAACATGGCCGCCCAGGGCGGCAGCGATCTGAGCCAGCTCGAGCAGGGCGACTACGTCGAGAACGTGACCGAGGGCTACTACCTCCCGAGCGAGACCGGCGAGCTCACCATCGACACGCCCGATCTCCTCCCCGAGCGCACGAGCGTGGCGTCGGCGGAGGTCGCCATCCGCGTCCCCGAGTGGCTGCAGGCGTCGATGTGGACCCACGCGATGCTGGGCAAGGCGCGCGAAGAAAAGCGCGGTGGCTACCGTTTCTACACCTGGACCCTCCAGAACCAGGAGCCTCGCCGCATCGAAGACGGCCTGCCCTGGCTCGAGCGAGGGGTGCGCGTCAGCATGGGCACGCAGACGTGGGAGAAGGTCGGGCGCGCCATCGGCGAGAACATTCGAGGGATGGACGAGTCCGACCCGTTCATGACGCGCTTCGCCCAGGACGCGGCGAGCAAGCTGGGCCCGAACCCCAGCCAGGCGGCGGTGGTGAGCGGCGTCGTGGAGCACGTCGGCAAGGTCATCAAGGTGGCGTCGGGCGGCTCCGAGCTCGGTGACTTCGCCGGGTACTACGGCGGGGGCGCCCAGGGCCAGAC
>CALKVR010000281.1 GCA_938004815.1 uncultured Polyangiaceae bacterium
GATCTGACCAAGGCCGCGTGGGAGAGCGGCGCCCTCGTGGCGGGGACGCTCACGTTCGTCTTCGCCAAGCGCAGCCGCCCGGAGGTCGACCGCGTCCTCCACGCAACGGCGCCCGACGTGGTCGCGAGCGCGCTCGAGGTCCCGCTCGACGCCGAGCGCGCCCTCGGCGTCGCCGTTCTTCGCGGCCGCGCGGGCGATCTCTCCGCCCTCGCCGGCAAGCTCTCGAGCGCGCGGGGTGTCCTCTCGACCGAGCTGGCTGTCGGCTGCGCCCTGGAGACGGGCCCGGCGTCGAGGCAGCCGTGACGGCGCGCTCCCCGCGGCGCGTCCTCGTGGTCGGCTCGACCGGGCGTTTGGGCGTCGCGATCGCACGCGCCCTCGTGGGTCGCGGCGATCGGGTGCTCATCACTGGCCGCGACGAGACGAAGCTCGAGGCCCTCGCCGACGAGCTCGAGGCCCTCGCTGCCGAGCGCGATGCGGCGACCGGTTCGCCCTCGACGGCCGCCGCGCCCTCGGCCGGCGCGCGCCCGACCGTGATCGCCAAGAACCTCCTCCTCGACGACGCCCCGAGCGTGATCGCCGACGCAGCCCGGAGGTCGGGCGAGGTGACCGACGTCGTGCTCGCGTGCGGGCCCTTCCCGCGGACGCCGATCGAACAGCTCGCGCGGGGCGATCTCGAGCTCACCCTGCGCGTCCACGCGATCGCGCCTCTCTTGCTCGTCAACGATCTCTCCGCCGAGCTCGGCCGACACCAGGGCGCCGTCGTCGCCCTGACCGACGGCGGCGTCTCGCGCCCCTACCCCAACCACGTCGCCTACCTCACGGCCAAGGGCGCGCTCCAAGCAGGCTTGCGCGCGCTGGCGGTCGAGCACGGCCCCCACGTGCGGCTCAACGTCGTCGCGCTGGGCATCGTGGCCGATCCCGAGGCCGACGCCGATCCGCTCCGCACCCACCGCGTCGCGTCGCGCTCGCCGCTCGGGCGCATGGGTACCCCGTCCGAGGTCGTGCACGCCGTGCTCTCGCTCCTCGACGCGACCTGGGCGACAGGCGAAATCTGGGGCATCGGTCGGTGAGGCCGTTCGGGCCCGCGGCGTTGGTCTTCTCCTTCGTGCTCGCCTGCGGGAGCGAGCCGCAGGCCGACGCGCCGCCGACGTCGCGAGGGTCGGTCGACGCGACGCGGCTCGTCGAAGTCTACAACGGCTTCTCGTTCGGCAACTGCCAGTCGGGCGACGACTGCCCGCGCGTCTTCGCCAAGGCGGCCGGCGTCGATCTGGGCGCTTCGGGCAAGCAGCCCGCGGCGAACCCGCGACGCTCGATGAAGAGCCCCGACCCGGCGTGGATCCCCGAGTGGGATCGGCTCCCCGGCGACGAAGCGGGTGCTCACTACGCGTACGAGGCGCTCGCCCTCGCCGCCGTCCAGCGTTCGTGGGCCGCGAGCTGCGACGCCGCGTACGCTGCTCACGAGAAGTCGATCGACGAGGAGCTCGCTACGCTCGATCGCGGCATCGCCGAAAAGAACCGAGATCCGAACCCCTACGATCGCCTCGCCGGGCTCCTCGCGCTCGAGCCGGCCCAACCGAAGAAGGGCGCGCTCGGCGAGTTCGTCGCCGGGAGCGACGCTGTCCGCTACCGCTGGGAGGCCGCGGTCTTCGAGGCGTTCGAGGACACCGCCCGAACGTTCGTCTACACGTTCGACGCCTACGCTCCCGACGACGCGCTGCTCGAGACGATGCGCCCGCGCCAGCCCCGAGCCTACGAGCGCGACGCCTTCTGTCTGGACGCGTCACGCGGCGCGATCGCGAACGTGAAGCCGCTCCCGGACACGTCGGCGTGGGACGCCGACGTCCGGGGCATGGTGCGCTTCGCGGTGCCCGCCGAACGCGCGAAAGAGATCGCGGAGCGACGCCGCCAGCTCTCGGTCCAGGTGCGCGCGAAGTTCGCCAAGACCAAGATCCCCGACCCCAAGCTGCCCACGGGCATCCGCGAGATCACCCTCGACCGGGTGACGGCGTTCGAACGGGACGGCAAACGCGCGACCGTCACGGCCGTGTCGACCCGCGAGGAGAAGAGCGGAGCGAAGACGGTGAAGATCGACGACACCGCTACCGCCGCCTTCGCCGACTGGCCGAGCGGCGTGATCCTCGCCCCGGGCGACGCCGTCTCGTTCTACGGCGCCGAGGTTCGGGTCAAGGACACCGTCATCCGGTCCACCCCGGAGCTCGAGCACCTCAGCCGCGCCAGCGCGCTCGAGGCGAAGCACGTGACCAAGATCGTCACGAAGGGCCAGACGAAGAAGTACTTCCGCTGAGGCTATTCGTCTTCGGCGTCGCGCGCCTGGGCCACGCGGACGTTCGTCTTGGGCGGGCTCACGATGAACGTGACGAGGCGCTCCTTGGCCTCGAACTCCTGCCGGTAGATCTCGGCCGAGCGCTTGTACTTGAAGGGGCCGATCTTGACGCGGTGCCAGACGCCCTTGCCCTTGACGTTCGCATCCTCGACGTAGGCCTTGTGGCCGCGGCGCCGGAGCACGGCCGCGAACGCGTCGGCGTCCATCTTCTCGTCGAACGAGCTGACCTGGAGCTGGAAACCGCCGGGCGAGCCGGCCTCGACCTCGGTTCCGGTCTCGCGCGAGGCCTGCTTGGCCATCGTCGTGAGCACGTCGCCGTGCGACGTCGTCTCTTTACCGGCCGCGGTGAGGATGTGCTGAGCCGGCAGCGGAACGACCGGCAGCCGATCGGTCGCGGGCGGTGGCGCGGTCGGGTGCCCATCGGGCAGCTGGAACTCGGCGTCCTCGGCCGCGCGCTTGTTGTCCTTGACGGCCTCGAGGGCCGTCGTCTGCCGATCGGCATCACCCAGGAGCTGGGGAAACGTCACGTCCAAGTCGGGCGAGCCGGGGGCGTCCTTGGCCGACTTCTCGACGAGGACGCTCAGCGGATCGTGCGCGGGGCCGGCGTCTTTGGCGGGCTTTTTCAGGAGGACCACCGTCGCGAGAAGGAGGCACGCGCCGCCCATCGACGCGAGGACGAGCGCGCCCAGACGCGAGCCACGCGGCGCTGCGTCTTCTTCCTGGAGCTCGTCGAGGTTGCGAATCTTCGAGGAGCCCGATCCGTGCGGCGAGGTGCCCTGCTGCATGATCACCGGTTAACGCGCTTCGAGCGGCCGAGCCAAGAAAATGGACCACAATATCCTACATCGGAGCCTACGCCGGCTCGGGGTGGATAATTCGCTGAAGTTGCAGAGACTTCCACAAGGTCTCCTCGAGCTCGCGCCGAGGATCCGAGTCCACCACGATTCCGCCTCCCACGCCATAGGCGCCGGCCCCGGAGGGCTCGAGGACGGCGGTGCGGATCGCCATCGCGAGCCGCATCGAGCCGTCCCAACCCGCGTAGCCGAGGGCGCCGGTGTAGAGCCCGCGGCGCGCCGACTCGAGCGCGGCGATGACCTCCATCGCGCGAACCTTCGGCGCGCCCGTGACGCTTCCGCTCGGCAGGAGGGCCTCGAGCACCTCCTCGCGCGAGACGTCGGGTCGCGCGAGCCCGCGGACGACGGCGACCCGGTGGTGAACGGTCGCGTGGGTGACCACGCGCGGCGGGCCCGCGACCTCGACCGAGCCGCGCGCGCACACGCGAGCGAGATCGTTGCGCTCGACGTCCACGATCATCGCGAGCTCCGCGCGCTCTTTGGGGTCGGCGTCGAGCTCGGCCGCGAGACGCGCGTCCGCCGCGGCGTCGGCTCCCCGCGGCCGCGTTCCCTTGATCGGCTCGGTCACGAGAGCACCGAACGAAGCGCCGCCGGGGCCTCTGTCCGCGGCGAGCGCGAGCTCCGGCGAGGTCGACAGCACACGTGCTCCGTCGGGCATCGCCAAGAACGCGCCGAACGGGGACGGCGCGCCATCCACCAGCGCCGCGAACACCGCGAGCGTCTCCATCGGCCCGGGGCGACCGCCGCGAGCGTTCGTCAGCGTGAGATCGAGCCGCCGCGCAACGTTCACCTGGTAGAGATCGCCGGCCCGGATCAGCTCGATCGCACGAGCGACCCGCGTGATGTGGGCTGCGTCGTCTTCGGCGCAGCCGACCTGCAGTCGAAACGCAGCCCGGGGCCCGAGGCTCGAGGCCGCGCCGACGACCCGCGTCTCGAGATCGCGCGCCGCGCCGTCGCTCTCGCCGACGACGTGCACCTCGTCGCGTGCGTGATCGAAGACGACGACGGCGGGGTAGCGGAGCCAGCGCACCGCGGTGAGGGCCGGCTTCGGGCGCGTATCCGGCTTGCTCCAAGCGGGGCGCTCCAAAGCAGGGCGGCGCGCCTCGAACGGGACCACCCCGATGAAGCGCGGCGCGAAACCGAACGGCCCCGCGTCACTCTCCGCGGGCCCGCCCGCGAACGGATCGATGCTGGTCACCTCCGCGTCGGGCTCGGCCGCGACGAACGAGAAGCGCCCGTACGCCGCGTTCGGTTCGCGCGACGCGAGCACGGCCAACCCGTATCGATCGACGAGCACCGCCGCCGCGAGGAGCGGATCCGACGATCGACCGGAGAGGCGCCGCACCGCGAGCACACGCCTCGATGTCACGGCCGCCGTCCGACGAAAAGATGCTCGCCCGGGGGCGTCTCAGCGGAGTAACCCGTAACGATGCGGTGACTTGACCACTTGTTGAAACCAGGCGACGTCAGGCTCGCTCGATGGCCTCATTCTCTGCCTTTTCATCCCCCCGGCCCCCCTCCCCTTCGGCGAGGGGGGTGCGGCTCCTGGCGCTTGGCGCCCTCG
>CALKVR010000282.1 GCA_938004815.1 uncultured Polyangiaceae bacterium
GTGAGATCACCGAAGAGATGCTGATCGCGCGCAAGGCGTATCAGACCGCGGAGGGCGCAGACGACAAGGCCGCGCCCGAGAAGATCCCCGACGGGACGGTCGTCGCCGCGTTCGCTATCAAGAGCCATTTCGACATCCGCCGGTCGTACAACCCGACCACCGGCGAGGAGATGAACGTCATCGAGGAGAACACCCGCGATCTGCCGTGGAACGCCCGACAGTACATGCGCGTCGATTGGTCCAAGAACCTCGTCGACAGCCCGATGTGGACGAGCATGTTCATCGGCAAGCTGTTCGGCAACATCGAGATCAGCGCGGCGACGTACGACGTCACCGACCCCGAGAGCCCCGACGCGCCGCACTTCGAGTTCGACGACGGGTACTTCGACATCACCACCCGCTACTACGTGAAGCCGGCCACGAGCGGGTACGGCCTGCCGACCTGTGTGATCTTCGGCCTCTACACCGGCTCGAGCAGCTACGAGTGCGACGACCAGGAGGCGACGGTTCGCAGCTCGTTCGTGAAGGTCGACCCCGAGCGCGACTTCGAGCCGCTCGAGATGACCAAGGCGCCGCTCGACATCGTTGGTAACCCCGCCGGCCTGCGCTACGGCGGCTACGCGATCGGCATGCAAGCCGGCGTGAAGCAGGGTTGGGACCCCGGCTACGGCTACACCGACGAGCTCTACCACCGCTACGCGCACATCCACAATCTGTGGAAGCAGAGCCATCAGGACGCGGCGTGCGACTCGAACGACGACCTCGACCTGAACGGCACCGCCGATCTGTGTGAGAACGCCGTCACGGGCTACGAGGGCAACGCGGGCTCGCAGTGCGACGTCGCGTCGAGCCTGTGCACGATCCCGTACCGTGACCGAGAGATCCGCACGACCGGCTACTGGGTGAACCAGGAGATGCCCGACGAGCTGCAAGATCCGGTCGACGGCGACGGCGAGCGCCTCGGTCAGGGCGCGGCCGAGCAGATGATCGCGGCTTGGAACCAGCTGATGCAGGGCGCGCTCGCGCGGTCGCGCGAGGTCGAGTGCCGCCGGACCGGGGGCGAGCGCGGCGCGTGCAACGCCGAGTTCTTCGCCGCCGACAAAGAGATGGTCGTGTACGGCGGGTGGCTCGTCGACAAGGCCAACGACGAGACGGCCGTCCTGACGATGTGTCACAACCCCGTCCGCTCGTACGACGATCACGACGTGTGCGGCGAGACGGGCGCGGTGGCTCGCCTCGGGGACATCCGCAAGAACTTCTTCGCGTACTGGCCGCACGCCTCGCGTGCACCGTGGGGTGGGATCGGCAACTGGGGCGCCGACCCGGTCACCGGCGAGATCCGCGGCGCCGCCGCGATGGTCATGGGCGCGAGCGCGACGCGAGCCGCCGCGATGCAGCGCGACATCATCCAGGTCGCGCTCGGGGACACCACGATCGAGGAGGTGACGCAGGGCGTTCCGGCCAAGAACTACGTCCACAAGCTGCAGAACGGGCACCTACCGCCTGCGCTGACCCAGGGGCAGATCGCGGCTCGAATGAGCTCGGTCGACGCGACCCACGCGATGCAGACGGTCGGCCCCGTCCCGGTCGAGGGCGTGACGGTGGCCGAGCAGGCGACGGCGCTCTTCACGATGCAAAAGGAGGCCACGCTCTCGGCGGATGGCTTCCATGCCTCGCAGCTCGAGCTCGAGGCGTACGCGAGCGCGCTCCGCGACACGCCCTACGAGGCGCAGCTCGTCGACGACCACTACATCGTCGGTGTGTCGGCGCTCGATCCGCACGCCGAGCAGGGCGACGTGATCGATGCCATCTCACCGCTCCGCGGGATGGACCCCGGCGCGACGCGCGGCCTGCGAAACGATCTCGCGCACATGCTCGGGGCGCGCGGGATGTGCTTCCACGACACCGACGCGCCCATCTACGGCAGCGTCGACCTGCAGGGCCTCGCGCGCTGGTTCAAGGAGCGCTACCCCGACGGTGAGTACGACGCGATCAGCCGGGGCGAGGCGATCTACCGTGACCTATGGGTCGAGGCCTTCAAGGGGATCGCGATCCACGAGATCGGGCACTCGCTCGGCCTGCTCCACAACTTCACCTCGTCGTGGGATTCGCCCAACTTCCACCCCGGGTACTGGCAGCTGCGAACCCAAGAGGGCGCTGCGATGGCGTCGTGCGAAGGCGCGCCCCGTACCGGTGACACGTCGAGCGCGGCCGCCGACACCTGCATGGGCCCGCGTTACCTCGACCCGCCGACCGACGACGAGCAGGGGATGCTCGCCGAGTCGCGACCCGGCATCGACTACTTCGGCGCCACGTCGGTGATGGAGTACTCGACCGAGCGCTTCGGCGAGACGATCGGTCTGGGCCAGTACGACGCGCACGCGATGAAGGCGCTCTACGGCCGGGTGCTCGAGACGTTCGAGAGCGAGGACGCCGGCGGGCTGTCGCAAGAGACACAGCTCTCGCTCGCCCCTCGCCTGGAGTCACAGCTCATCGAGTCGGATCGCGTGGTGCGCAAGTCCGAGCCGTTCAAGGGGCAGGAGTTCGCGAAGCCCACCCACTACACCGAGGTCGCGCGCCTCATGCAGACGTACGACCCCTCGCGGTGCCGCGAGGCGACGCCCGAGGAGAAGGCCGTCGCGGGCTGGCGTCTCGTGCACGGCAAGGTGTGCGCGCCCGCGCCTCGCGACCACGCGGCGTGGGTCGACTTCGAGGACGGCCCGACCCAAGAAGACGTGCCCAGCAGCATGGCGCCGGCGTGGCGCGTGAAAGAGGGCCGCGCCGGAGCCGGCAACGTGCGGCGGTTCTACCGCTACGGCACGACCGACAACGGCTACTTCCACACCAACCCCGGCGACGCGGGCGCCGACGCTTACGAGGTCACGGTCAACACCATCCGCAAGTTCGACGCCATGTACCCGTGGCTGTACTTCCGACGCGGCAACCGCGAGTACTTCTGGGACAGCGTCCCCTTCGCGGTCGCGAACGGCACCCTCGAGCGGCTGCGCTCGTACCACTGGAACACGGCCAACCGGAACGCGTTCTACCGGAGCTTCGGGCAGGGCACGTTCGACGTCATCGCCGGGAGCGACGACTGGCACCGTCCTCAGATCATGGCCGAGACCGAGAACTTCGGCACGCTCGCGCGCATCATCCTCATGCCGCAGCCCGGTGACTACGGCTCGATGGCCCAGCAGCCCGTCGACGCCGAGCGCACGATCTGGGACGCGGTCACCACTGGCAACAGCGAGTTCACGATCGGCGCGGTCGACGGCCGCTTCATCGAAGAAGACTTCGACAGCGACCCGGGCGCCGGCGGCTCGTGGGACTACACCCACTGGATGGTGCACGCAGGCTTCGGCGTGGAGAAGACGTTCGCGGCGATGGCGCTCGCCGACGCTCGCCCGGTCCTCTCCACGATCAGCCGCGAGAACTACCTCGATGGTCGCAACAACAAGATCAACTTCCGGTCCGACATGCCGCTCGCGATGGATCGCCTGATCGGCGGCGTGCTGAGCGAGGACTGGGAGACGGTCGGTATGTGGGTGCCGGCGGCCGAGGATGCCCCCATCCCGCAGCTGATCGACCTGGGCGTCACCGAGGACCCGCGCCGCCCCCAGAGCGCGCGAATCCTCTATCCGAACATCGGCTACAAGCAGCAGCTCGGCATGCTCGTCTTCTCCAACCTGTACTCGCGGGTCGGGGCGGACATGCAGCTCGCCAACAAGCTGCGGGTGTGGATCGAGGGCCACGACTCGGCCATCGAGGTCCCGGAGGCGCAGCGCGCGCGGTTCTACGACCCCGCGAGCGGCTACACCTACGTCGCGCGCCGGTACGGCACCGACGTCGTCGATGGAAAGACGATCGAGCGCGGCATCGCGTCGCGCATGGTCGAGCACGCGAACGCGCTCATCATCGCCTCCTACGAGGTGGTGAAAGACGTCGACGGCGCGCCCGTCCTGAACGAGTCCGGGCAGCCCGAGCTCGTGCTCGACGCGGACGGCCAAGCGGTCCTCTTGCCGAACGGTCGCATCGGTGAGCTCACCTCGTACGTGGGGCTCCTCGACGCCGCCCGGCAGATCGGCCACCGCCTCGGCTACGGCCCGATCGGCGGCGCGAGCAGCGACTGACCGAGCCGCGCTCTCCCCCCTCACGCAGTGAGGGGGGCCGGGGGGGTGAGAGAGCAGAGCCGACGCCACCGAGCACAACGACGGTCCGTTTCGCGGCGGACTGTTAGTATCGGGGCCGTGGTCTACTACAACAACAGCGAGTTCGACGTGAAGTTCGAGGATCTGCTCCAGCAGGTCGAACGGCTCTGCGACGAACGAAGCCGCGATGTCGCGCTCGCGAACGCCCGCCGTGCGTTGAAGTTGTTCCTCGATCGGTTCCGCGCGAACGAGAAGATCAGCCTCTTGGACCGGCAGTCGATGGCCAACGCCCTGGAGGCCGTCCGCCGCGCGATGGGGAGAGACACTCGCTATTTCGACCAGATCGCCGACATCGAGGACTACGTCGACGACAACTACGTCCAGCCGAAGAAGTGAGTGGAGCGCCACCGGCCCGCGCCCTACCATCGAGCGATGGCGGGGCGTCCGGTCGATCCGCAGCGGTTCCCGGCCCTCGCCGACTACCTCTCCAAGCTCCCCGCCGGCCTCGCGTCGTACCCCGAGGCCACCACGATGGGGATCCTCCTCAAGAGCGCGGTGAGCCAGCAGTACTTTCACCCTTCGTGGAGAGACCTTCCACAGCCGCTCGTCGATGGGTTGAGGCGGCCGCCGCTCCCGACCACGTGGGTCCCGGCGGTGCTCACCGACGCCGTGTTCTGCGTGATCTGTGACACGTTCTATCCGACGCCCGAGGCGGTCGAGGCGTGGACGTACGAGCGCACCATCCGCCTCGCATCGGTGCCGATGTACCGGGGTCTCACCCGCTTCGCCGGGATCGAGCGGTTCCTCGCCGCCGCCGCCCGCGTGCACGCGTTCTTCCAGCGCGGCACCCACCTTGCCGTTCGGAGCGCGCCGGGCGCCGCCGAGGTCGAGCTCACCCACCCGCCGCATTTGCACGGGCGGCTCAACCACCTCTCCAACCAAGGCGCGTTCCGCGCCGCGCTCGAGGCCGCGGGGGGCCAAGAGGTGTCCGTCCTGCTCGAGAGCTCGACCCCGACCCGCGCGCTCTACCGGGCGCGCTGGCGCACCGGCCACCAAGTTGCGTAGCCTTCGAGCGATGACGACCGCGGCGAGCCCGACCGATCACGCTGCCCGTCTGGCGGCCGAGGGCTACACCGTCCTGCCGGGCGCCGCGGACCCTGCGATGGTCGCCGAGGCCATCGAGGCGATCGAGCGGCTCGAGCGCGACATGAAGATCGCGCCGGCCGAGAACCTCTTCGAGGGTTTTCGCACGCTGCGCGTGTACAACCTGCTCGCGCGCGGCTCGATCTTCGCGCGATTCGTCGAGCACGACGCCGTCCTCGCCGCGGTCGAGAGCCTGCTCGGCAAGGGCCTGCTCGTCGGGACGGTCTCGTCGATCGCGATCGAGCCAGGCGAGACGGCGCAACCGATGCACGCGGACGACATGCTCGTCCCTTTGCCCCGTCCGCACCTGCCGCTGACCTCGACCGTGATGTGGGCGCTCACCGACTTCACGGAAGAGAACGGCGCGACGCGGTTGATGCCCGGTACGCACACGCGGCCCGACACGCCCGAGCTCGGCAACGCGTACCCAGAGGCGACCGCCTGCGAAATGCAGGCGGGGAGCGCGCTCGTGTACAACGGCAGCATGTGGCATGGCGGCGGCGAAAACCGCTCGGGCGCGCGACGGGTCGGGTTGGCGGTGGGCTACTGCGTCGGCTGGATGCGCCAGCAAGAGAACCAGCAGCTCGGCATCCCGCGCGAGATCGCCAAGACCTTCTCCCCGCGCCTGCGCAAGCTCGTCGGGTATGGGGTCTACAAGGGTCTGTACGGCCACATCGACAAATGCAGCCCCGTCGACCTGCTCGACGAGACGGGGCCGCGGGTGGTGGTCGGTGTGATGCGGGGGTAGCGCGGCAGCCTTCGGAGAGAGAACCATGACGAACCGAGACGATCGAGATGACGACGCGGCCGCAGAGACCCCGGATCGGGCCGCGATACTGCGGCGCCGCGCGCGCTTCGTGGCATCGGCCCTCACCTTGAGCCTGCCGGTCGCGGCGGTGAGCTGCAGCGATCCCAAGCCCTGCTTGAACATCGCTCAGCCTCGCGAGACGTCGACGACGCCCGACACCGCCACGTCGACGAAGCCCCAGGTCTGTCTCAGTATCTCACGCCCGGATCCGTCCGCGTCCGCGTCGGCGTCCGCGCCGCCCAGCGATCCGCGCGCGGCCGATTCGTTCGCCATCACCGCGGACCAGGCCAAGCGGCTGGGTCTGCCGGCGATCGGCTTTCGCGCGTCGATGAAAAAGGGCGGCTGGACGATCAGCGGGCCCACGAAGACCGAGTACCTCATCGGCAGCGGGCCTCCAGGCGGTCCGCTCACGGTCGAGGTGCGAGCGTACGACGAGGCCGCGAGCGATCTTTCCACCCCGGAGAAGCTCGTCAAGAAGGCGCTCGAGCGGTGGAGCGGCCTCGATCCCATCGAGGTCGGCGCGAAGGAGACGGTCACGCTCGGCGGCAAACAGCTCGACGCTTGGTCGTTCCGCACCGGCAAGAGCCGAGCGACCACGAATTGGTGCATCGTCAAGGCGCCCGATGGTGCCGGCTCGAAGACCGGCGCGCTCTTCATGTTCGGCACCGCGAGCAACGAGACGACGAAGCCGAGCTGCAAGCAGACGCTCGACCACGAGCCGATCGCCGAGATCGTCTCGAGCCTGACGTTCGAGTAGCGCCCTCGCGTGATGCGTCAGTCGCGACGGAGCGTCGCTTTGACCTCGAGCACCCGTCGGTAAGCGCGAAGCCAGGGCACCACGATGCGGTCGTGTGCCTCGTCGATGATGAGCCGCTGCCACCCGTCGCGAGCGGCCGTCCACACGCGCTCGGCGAACGGCAGCGGCTGGCTGGGCAAGCGGCGAAGGAGCCGCTCCCGGCGAAGGCCGCGAACGAACGCGCGAAAGGTGCGGCTCATGGTGCGCTTGCGGCGAAAGAAGCGAGCGATGGTGTCGCGCTTCTCGGGCCCTGCGACACCAGCGCGCTCGGCCCATGCCTCGAGCGACGCTCGCAGCTTGCGGTCGTCGAGCCGCGCGATCTGGCGGAGCTGGCGGCGCATGCCCTCGAAGCCCAACGCGACGTCGCCGCGCGCGTAGGCATCGTAGAGCGCGTTGCGAATGGGCACGATCGCTGGGCTCCGCTTGGTGAAGCGGTCGAGCGTCTCGATGTGCAGATCGAGGAGCGCGTGGTCCCAGTCGACGTCGAGAGGGACGCGGTCGGGGCCAAAGAGCACGTACTGGTCGACGTGGGTGTCGAGGTTGGCAAGCAGCCACTCCCACGGGTGCTCGCGCAGCATCACCTCGCGCTGGAGCTCGGTCCATGCGCGCGGATCGCCGGGGAGCCGCTCGCCCGCGTGGGGGACGAACGGCTGCAGCATCCCCGAGACCAGCCCGAGGCCGGGAAGCTCGATCGCCCGGGCCGCGGTGGCGATGGCGGCTCGACCGCCCAAATGGCGCACGTCGTAGGCGAGGATCTCGGCCGCGACGAGGTCGCGAGGAGCGGACTTGAAGAAGTACCGGCGTCCGCGATCGTCGCGGAGCACGCACGCGGGCCGGCTGCCGCTCGCGGGGCGCTCGACGTCCTCGGGCTCGAGCGCGAGACGCTCGAGCTCGTCGGGCGATCCGAGGCGAGCGAGATCCTTTGCGGCGGCCTGCTCGGCCCGGTCTATCGCGCTCGGCACGGCGACATCATGACCGGGGCCGCCCCCGCGGCAAGCGCCATCGGGTCAGGGGAGGCGCAGGACATCCCAGCGAATCCGCCGCGCGCTGGTCCCGGTGGCGACGAGGGTGACATCGCCGAACTCGACCGTCGAGCTCGCGGCCGTCGGCGACGACGCGCGCAAGCGGGCCACGTCGCCGGCCTGCCCGGCTACGAAGCAGGCGGTGCAGTCGGCGATCTCGGCGTCGGTCACCTCGGTGAGAGCCCCCGGGTTGCCGGCGTCCAAGCCGCGCGTGGCCGTAAGGACGGTACCGTCATCGAGCGTGAGGGTCGCCGTCCCGCCGGGGGCGAGGGCGACCACGACGTCGAGGCGATCGGCGACGTCGCTCGGATCGACGACGGTCGGGTCGGTCGCGGGGGCGAGCGTGTCGGTCGTCGGATCGAGCATCGGCAGGATCTGCCCCGCGACGAGGAAGATCGGCATTTTGCCCAGCGGGGCGTCGACGCTCACGATCGCGCCGCCATCGAGCACGCGGTAGTCCTCGAGCGAGACGTAGCGCGCGCCCGGGGGCAAGTAGGTGTCCTTGACGGTCACCCCGCGCCGGACGACGGGCGACACATAGAGCGCGGGCCCCAGATAGAACGCGTCCTCGACGTCGTAGACCCGTGGTGGGAGCGCTCGACCGCTCGTGCGACAATGGGCCGCGGAGAAGGACGACGAGCGTGACCAAGCCTGAGCCGGGAGACGACCCGGGCCTGTGGACGAAGCTGGTCGATGGCGCCCGCGACCGGTTCACGATGCTCGGAGGGTTCATCGGAGCGCTCTGGGTCATCCAGATCTTCAACACCCTGCTCGGCGGCGCGCTCGTCGGGCTCGGCGTTCACCCGCGCTCCATCTCCGGGCTCTGGGGCATCCTCTTCGCTCCCTTCCTCCACGTGGGCTTCGCCCACTTGATCGCGAACACCGTTCCGCTCGTCGTGCTCGGGGCCCTCGTCAGCCTGCGAAAGAAGCGCGACCTCGTGCTGGTGAGCATCGCTTCGGCGCTCGTCGGAGGGCTGGGCACGTGGCTGATCGCGCCGGCCGCGACCGTCCACGTGGGCGCGAGCGTGCTCGTGTTCGGGTACCTCGGTTACCTCCTCGTGCGCGGCGTGATCGATCGGCGGCTCTTGCCGATCCTCGGGAGCGTTGCGGTCGCCCTCCTCTACGGCGGCGCGCTGCGAGGCTTGTTGCCCATCCAGCAGGGGGTCTCCTGGCAGTCGCACCTCTTCGGGCTCATCGGGGGGGTCCTCGCGGCGTGGGCCATGTCCACGTCGCGCTCGGGGGCCGAGCGCCGCGAGCCGCGAGCCCGCGTGCGCCTGCCGAAGCGCGAGGACGCGAGCGCGGCCGCCGCGCGCCGCGAAGCGGAGGCGGCCGAAGAGCAGCTCGAGATCGAGCGCGAGCTCGCTGAGAAGAAGCGCCGCCTCTGACGCGGCGACGGTCGTCACGGGGTGGCTGTGGTCTCCGTGACAGGCTCCTCGAAGAGGTCGGCCATCGGCGTCGAGCCCGAGGTGCTCGGTAGCCGCTCGAGACCGAGCGCGTCCTGGACCGTCGCGAGGTACGAGTCGTGGCTGTAGAGGACCTCGGACAAGAACCCGGGCGCCGCGACCCGCTCCGAGATCACGACCGCCG
>CALKVR010000283.1 GCA_938004815.1 uncultured Polyangiaceae bacterium
CCCGCCGGTGCTCCTCGCCACGCGAGACGAGCCGCGGCACGAGGCGGCGCTTGAGATCGACCGCATAACCCTCGCGATCGTGAAAGTACGCGGCGATCTCTTCGTGGGGCTCGGAGATGCCGAGGCTCTCGAGCTCCTCCCGCAGGAGCGTGGCGAGCGCGGTCGGGCTCTCGAGGCGGTCTTTCAGCTCGCCGGCGAGGGCCTGATCGAGGATGGCCGAGTAGCGCCCGCCCACCGATGGCCGCTCGCGATCGGCCGGCGCGTAGGTGCCGTCGAGCACCCGCCGGAGGACTTGCGCCGGGTTCTTGCCCTCGAACGGCAGGTGGCCGACCAAGCACTCGTAGAGCACCACCCCGAGCGCGAACACGTCGGTTCGACCGTCCACGTCGCCGCCCTCGATCTGCTCGGGCGCCATGTGCGCGGGCGAGCCGAGCACCTGCCCGGTGCTCGTCACGCCCTGGGCGTCGAGGACCTTGGCGATGCCGAAGTCGGTGATCTTGATCACCACGTCGCGATCGCGCTTGGACCGAGGGGCCTTCGAAGCCGGTGCGCCCGCCGCGGGGGGCCGCGGCGTGCCGTCGTCGCCGCGCCTCGAGTCGATCTCGGCCGGCCCGCTCTTGGTCGGGTCCTCGCTCGACGGGACGCCCTCGCGCGGACGGTCGCTCGGGAGCGAGACGAGCACGTTCTCGGGCTTGATGTCGCGGTGGATGATCCCGGAGGCGTGGGCGTGCTCGATCGCTTCGCAGAGCTCGATCGCGATCGCGACGCCCACCTCGGCGGGCATCTCTCGGTGCTCGACCAAGACCTTGCGAAGCGTGCAGCCACGAACGAGCTCGACCACGAGGTAGCGCTCGCGGTCCTCTTCTGCCGAGACGTCGTAGACCTCGACGATGCCACGGTGCTTCAGCTTCGCGGCCGCGCGCGCCTCGGCCAGAAACCGGGTCGCCACCTCTTTGTTCTCGCGGAGGTGCCGGTGGATGATCTTGACTGCGACCTCACGCCCCAGGCGGTTGTCGACCGCCCGAAAGACCGTCGCCATGCCGCCGTGCCCGATTTCCTCCAGCAGCTCGAACTTCTCGAGCTGCGGGATCGAATTGCGGGGGGCGGCTTCGGTCACTCGACCACCACCACACGGATCGAGTTGGTGGCGCCGCTGACCCCGACGGGAGCGCCGAAGATGGCGACGACGCGGTCGCCCGGCGACACGAAGCCGTTCGCGAGCAGCGTGGAGGTCGCCCGGCTCACCATGTCGTCGGCGTCGCGCATCAGGTCGAGCTTGTAGGGTAACACGCCCCAAAGGAGGGCGAGGCGGCGGCGCGTGCCCTCGTTCGGTGAAAAGGCCACCACCGGGACCACCGGCCGATGCTTCGACGCATAGAGCGCCGTGTTCCCGCTGGAGGTGAACGCGACGATGAACCGGGCGCCGATGTCGCGGGCGATGTCGCAGGCGTTGCGCGCGACCGCCTCGGCGACGTTCGCCTTGCCGCCTGGCTCTTCGCTCGGGAGCGGATCGTAGAACGCGCTGACCTCGGCCTCGTGGACGATGCGGCTCATCATCCTGACGACGAGCTCGGGGTGGTCGCCGCTCGCCGTCTCGGCCGAGAGCATGACCGCGTCGGTGCCTTCGAACACCGCGGTCGCGACGTCGCTGGCCTCGGCGCGGGTGGGCCGACTGGCCGTCACCATCGACTGCAGCATCTCGGTCGCGACGATGACCGGCTTCTGTTGCACCCGTGCGATGTGCATGATCTTGCGCTGGAGGATGGGCACGTACTCGGGCCCGATCTCGACGCCCAGATCACCGCGCGCCACCATGACGACGTCTGACGCGTGGATGATCGAGTCGAGGCGCTCGATGGCGCTCGGCGTCTCGATCTTGGAGACGATCGGCATCGGGCGGCCCCACGCCTCGCAGATCTCGCGAAGGTGGCGCACGTCTTCGGCGTCGCGAACGAAGCTGAGCGCAACGTAGTCGACCCCCGCACGGAGACCGAAGGCGAGGTCGGCCTTGTCCTTCTCGGTGAGCGCCGGGATCCGCACGCGGTTCGACGGGAGCGAAATGCCGACGCGGTCACGCAATGCGCCGCCCGAGATGACGTTGACCCTGACCCGCTCTCCGTCGATGCCGGTCACGCTCATCAAGACCTGCCCGTCGTCGCCCATCACGCGGTCGCCCGGGTGCAGATCGCTCGCGAGCCCCTCGTACTGGACGGGGATGAGGTCGTTCTCCTGAGGCGGGCTCGCCCCCGCCTCGACGAGGTAGGCGGTCGAGCCGCTCGCGAAGGTGGGCTTCTCGCGGTTGAACTTGCCCGCGCGGATCTTTGGACCGCAGAGGTCTTGGAGGATCGCGACCGGCTTCTCACACGTCTTGGACGCGGCTCGGATTCGTTCGATCCGTGTCGCGTGCTCTTCGTGCGTGCCGTGCGAAAAATTGAGCCTCGCCACGTCCATGCCGGCGCGGATCAGTTGGACGAGCTTCTCCTCGGTGTCGCAGGCCGGACCGATGGTGCAGACGATCTTGGCGCGTCGAAATCGCACGTCGCGCAGCGTCGCACTTGTGGCGCCGGCTTGAAAGCCCCCGTGGTAAGCTCCGCGCCGTGGGCCCACCTCCCGGCGGCATCGCCCATCCCGGACGTGGCACCGACGTCGCCCGCCTCGAGCGTGAGCGCGACCTGTACCTTCGCCTCCTCGAGCTGGGTCGCGCCGACGACGCGCGGGCCTACGTGACCGATTGCCTCGATCTGCTGGTCGGGGCCACCGGCGCGCAGCAGGGGTACCTCGAGGTGTACGGCACCGAGGGGTCGGCGCCGCTCGTGTCGGTGTCGACCGGGCTCTCCGACGACGAGGTCGTGGGCGTTCGCGCCCGCCTGTCGCACGGGATCATCCGCGACGCGATCGGCACGGGCAAGACGATCTCGACCGCCAGCGCGACCGAGGACACCCGTTACGCCGCCAACGCCAGCGTGCAGGCCGGGCGCATCCGCGCCGTCCTTTGCGCGCCGCTCGTCGTCCCGGCGACGGGCGGCGACCGAGGCTCGCTCGGGGTGATCTACCTCGAGGGTCGCACGACCCCGGGCCCCTTCCCTGCCGCCGACGAGCGCCTCGTCGAGACGGCCGCCCGCCACGTCGCGCCGCACCTCGACCGGCTGCTTGGCCAGGCCGAGGCCGCGGGCAGCGTGGACCACACCGCCCCGCTCCGGGCGCAGCTCGACGTGGCGTCGATCGCGGGCAAGAGCCGAGTCCTGGCCGATGTGCTCCGCCAGGTGCTCGTCGCGGCGCCGGTCCCGGTGACGGTCCTGCTCCGCGGGGAGAGCGGCACCGGCAAGAGCGCGCTCGCTCGAGCGCTCCACCAAGCGTCGTCGCGCAAGGCAGGGCCCTTCGTCGAGCTCAACGTGGCGGCGCTCCCCGACACCC
Organism: uncultured Polyangiaceae bacterium; assembly: GCA_938004815.1. Classification (GTDB taxonomy): domain Bacteria; phylum Myxococcota_A; class Polyangia; order Polyangiales; family Polyangiaceae; genus Xiheicaenibacterium. The sequence continues at coordinate 3,415 of CALKVR010000283.1, forward strand.
TCTTCGAGAGCGAGCTCTTCGGCGCAGAAAAGGGCGCACACTCCACCGCGACCCAGCGCACGCTCGGCAAGGTCGAGGCGGCGAGCGGCGGCACCCTGTTCCTCGACGAGGTGGGCGAGCTCTCCGTCCACGCCCAGGCGAAGCTCCTCACGTTCCTGCAGACCAAGACGTTCATGCGGCTCGGGGGCACGAGCCCGGTCGTCGCCGACGTGCGCATCGTCGCCGCGACCAACGCCGATCTCGAAGAGGCCGTGCGCGCCAAGCGGTTTCGTGAGGATCTGTACTACCGGCTCAACGTCCTCGAGATCGTCGTGCCCCCCCTGCGCGCGCGGCGCGACGACGTCGCCCCCATCGCCGCCGCCCTCGCCTCGCGCCTCGGCGAGACCGACGAGCACCGCCTGGATCTCTCTCGCGCCGCGCTCCGTGCCCTCGAAGAGGCCGATTGGCCGGGCAACATCCGCCAGCTCGAGAACACGATCCAGCGCGGCTGGGCCCGCGCCCTCGCAGAAAAGAGCGGGCGGATCGAGCCGCACCACGTGTTCCCCGATCGGTCGCCGCCGAGCGGCTCGGCCGACGAACGGGTGAGCTACCAAGAGGAGACCCGACGGTTCCAGGGGCGGCTCGTCGAGCAGACGCTCGGGGCGTGCGAGTGGAACGTCAGCGAGGCAGCGCGCCGCCTCGACCTCTCGCGCTCTCACCTCAACGAGCTCATCCGAGCCTACGGTCTCGTCCGCAAGCGGAGCTGACGTTGGCCGCGGACCCGGACCCGATCGTCAGCACCGGCAAGCTGGTAGGCGGCTACCGGGTCGAGCACCGCCTCGGCGAGGGCGGCATGGGCACCGTCTACGCCGCCACCGAACCGACCATCGGCAAGCGCGTCGCCATCAAGATCCTCAAGCGTGATCTCGCGCGTGACGAGTCGTTCGCCCAGCGCTTCGAGCGCGAGGCCAAGAGCGCGGCGCAGATCCACCACCCGGCCGTCATCGAAATCTTCGCCTACGGCAAGCTCGATGACGGAAGACCGTTCTTCGTGATGCCGCTCCTCACCGGCCGGAGCCTCCGCCAAGCCCTCGACGCGAAGCCGCGCATGCAACCCGACGAGGCGTGGCGCATCGCGCGCGAGGTCGCGTCGGGCTTGCAGGCGGCGCACGCGTTCGGCGTCTTGCACCGCGACCTCAAGCCCGACAACGTCTTCCTGGTCGAGCACCCGGGGCGCCCCGTCACGCCGCTACTCCTCGATTTCGGCTTGGCGAAGATCGCGGCGGGCTCCGAGGCGGACGACGGCGAAGAAATCGCGAAGCTCACCGGCACCGGTACCCCCATCGGCACGCCGCTCTACATGGCGCCGGAGCAGTGGTGGTCGGCGCCCGCTACCGAGGCGACAGACCAATACGGCTTCGGATGCCTGCTCTTCGAGATGCTCGCGGGCCGGCCTCCGTTCGAGGGCACCAAGTACCCCGAGCTGCTCCAGGCGCACCTGCACCAGCCGCCCCCGCGCCTCCGTGATCTGGGGGTCGAGGTGAGCGAAGCCGTGGAGGATGTCGTCTCACGGTTGCTGGCGAAGGAGGCCGCGGATCGTTTCGCGTCGTTCGACGAGGTCGTACGCGCG
>CALKVR010000284.1 GCA_938004815.1 uncultured Polyangiaceae bacterium
CAGGCGAGCCCTCCCCGCCGCAACCGCGTCACCTGACGGCGCAGCGTCGGCCGCTCGGCGCAACTCTCGCTCTCTAAAACCCCTGGTCGTGAAAGAACCGCTCGATGCGGAGGCCGACCAGCTCGGGAAACTCGACGGCGGCGTAGTGCGTCCCGCCGCGGACGACGAGCATCTCGGCCTTGGGGATGCGCCGGACCATCTGCTGCGACAGGCCGCGCGGCGTCATGCGATCGCGGTCGCCGGTGATCACGAGGGTGGGGACGTCGATCGTCGGGAGCAGCCGCTCGGCGTCGTGATCGCCGAGCGCGCGTAGGTTCTTGGCGAAGGCCTCGACGTCGAGGCTCGCGAACATCCCGACCACCTCGGCGAACTCGGCTTCGTCGATCGTCTCGGCCATGAGGCCTGCGCGCTTCATCCACCCGACGAACTCGGGCTGACCGGCGAGCGTACGGACGGCCGTCCGCAGCCGCGGGGCGTGTCGCTCGGCCGCCTCGAGCGCCGCCTGGGCGATGCGGCGGCCGAGCGGGATCGGGACCGCGGTGTCGAGGGGGCGGCCGAACGTGCCGCTCAGCAGCACCAAGGCCTCGGCGACGCCTGGCAAACGATGAAAGGCCTCGATGGAGACCTGCACCCCCATGCTCCACCCGACGAGCGCGCAGCGCTCGACGCCCTCCGCATCCAGGATCGCTTTCAGGTCTTCGACGTGGCGGCTGACGGCGTAGGCGTCGGGCGACCCCTCGGGGGGGCGGCCCGATTGGTAGAGCCCGCGGTAGTCCCAGGTGATGAACCGGTAGCGATCGCCCAGGTAGTCGACCAGGGCGCGCCAAGCCAAGCGGGGCCCGCCGAGCCCGTTCGCGAGGACGACCGTCCTGGCCCCGGGCGGCGCCTGGGTCGCGTAGTAGGCGATCGACGTCCCGTCGGCGCTCGACACCGAGCGCGCTTCGGCGGGGATGCCGCGGCGGCGCGGCTCGGCCGCGGCGGGGGTGCGATTCGGTAGCGCGGCCATCAGGGTGACCGGCACCCGTAGTACGTCGGCCCGGCGCGTTCCAGCGCGACGCCGGGCCCGACGACCCGGCCGACCCAAGGCCCGCCGGGCGGCAGCGCTCTCATCTCCGAGCGCCGTGCACAATTGCATTGAGACCGTAGCGGTTACGTTGACAGGCCGCCGAACGGCCCGTTAACGTGCGCCAGCGGTCGCGCCCCGTTTCGGGCGCGGACACGGCGCTGAGGACCGATGGCCGAAGAGAAGTCCAAGAAGCCGAAGATCGACCTGAAGGCCCGCCTCGGAAAGACGGCGGCCGCACCTGCAGCCATGCCCTCGGGGCCCGGCGCGCCGACGCCATCGACCGATGGCATCGGTCGGATAAGCGCACCGCCCCCGATCAGCAGCGGCGGTGGCATCGCGCCGCCGCCGGGCATCGCGCCGCCGCCCGGGATCGGGTCGGGGCTCGGCGGCCTGAGCCCGTTCGCGCCCAAGCCGCAGCCCAAGGCGGCGCCGGTGAGCGCCGAGGCGCAGACCATCAAGGTCGAGGTCAGCGAAGAGATCCACGACGAGCGCAAGCGCGCCGGGCGCCGCGCCGTCCTCTTCTCCACGATCGCCGCGATCGTCTTCGCCGGTATCGGGTTCCTCGGTGGCGGCATGCGCGAGCGCAGCCAGCGCGATCAGCGCGCGGTCGACGGCCTCAAGCGGCTCGAGCCCGAGATCACCGACGCCACGAAGAAGGCCGAAGAGATCCTCCCGATCCTCGACGAGGTCGAGAAGGGCCTGAAAGACAAGAAGTACCCGGACAGCGCGATCGAGAAGCTCTCGATCACCATTCCGACCGTCAACCTCGAGGACAAGTCGTTCGGCAGCATGCCGACCGACATCCAGCGGTGCACGCTCTCCTTCACGAAGAAGGTCGAGAGCGTGAACGAGAAGAAAGATCGGCTGAAGAACCTGCTCGGCAGCCTCAAGAAGTCGATCGAGACGGCGTGGGCCGAAGAAAAAAAGCCGATCTTCAAGCTGGCCGTCACGTTCCGCCAATCTGGCTCGAACATGATGGCCGAGGTCGTCCAGGTGAAAGAGCCCTGGGAGGTCTCGAAGCAGGAGTGGCCGAAGGACACGAAGATCGTCGTCCCCACGATGCAAGAGGGCAAGCTCGTCCCGTCCGAGAAGCCGGCCAAGCGCTGGGAGAAAGACGCTCTGACCGGCGAGACCCCGCTCATGATTCCGGTCAGCCCGGACACGGTCGCGGCCTACACCGACGAGCGCGTCGTCCTCCAGCTCGTGGGCGCGCTCAACGACGTGCGCCTCCTGCTGCGCGGCGACGAGACGCCCGGGCGTGAGGTCATCGGCCTCATGAAAGAGGGCGAGGGCTGCGCCAAGACGGTGGAGTCGACCGTTTCGAAGGCCTCCCGCTGAAGGTGGCTGGCATTTTTCGCCGATAGCGGCGCGATCTCACCCTCGAGCGTGCTCGCGTACTTTTCAGTACGCTCCGCGCGACTCGACGGCGACCTCGCTTGCTCTCGGCGAAAACTGTCCAGCCACCGCCGTCAATTTTCGGGCGAGGACGGGGAGGTAGAACGCACCGTCGACGGTGTTGTCACCATCTTTGGGTCGGAGGAGGGC
>CALKVR010000285.1 GCA_938004815.1 uncultured Polyangiaceae bacterium
GTACGTGATGACTGCGCCCGCCACGGCCGCGCCACCAGCGTCTTTCACCGTGCCCTGGATGTTGCCGGTGCGCGGCAGCGCCTCGAGCGGGCAGTCCGCGTCGACGTACTGGTCGGCGGGCGGCGTGTTCGGCTGGGTGAACTGGCCGGGGCCGCCGGGCGCGGCCGGGGGCGGCGCGCCGAACTGTCCAGGCGCGCCCATGCCCGGGCCCATGCCCGGATTCATCATCGGCGCGGCGGGCGGGTTGATGGTGGCGGTGCAGGTGCCGGGCTTGAAGCCGGGCGCGCTGATCTCGAACGTGTAGGTGCCCGGGTCGAGGTTACGGGTGAGGAAGCGACCGTCGCCGCCGGTTGCCACCGGGGGCTGGGCGCCGCCCTGGAACATGACGATCGCGCCCGCGACACCCTCTTGCTTGCCCTGCTCGTGCACGAAGCCGCGCACGAAGTTCTGCGCCTTGGCCACCGCGACCGGCGCCGGCGCCGGCGGCGCCGCGCCCTTCTCGGCCGGGCGAGGCTTCACGTCGACGGCGAAGCCGAGGCCGAGGTACATCGTCCACGGGGCCTGCGGCGCCAGCTCTTCGACGAAGACGCCGGTACCGGTGGTGCCGATCTCGAAGCCGACGAGCGCGGACAGGCCGCGGAAGCTCTCGGTGCCCTTGATGGATTGGAACGGGCTCACGCGAGCGCCGAAGCCGAAGCGCGAGGGGATGGCCTCGAAGCCGACCGTGCCCGAGTTCGGATCCGAGAGATCGGTCAGGCCGAGACAGACGTCACCGCGCGAGACGCGGTTCGTGAAGCACTGGTAGTCTTGGCGGTTCACCGGGACGTCGACGCTCCACTCGAGGAATGGCTGCACGAACGGGAAGGGGACCTCGACGCCGTAGGCGAGGGGGAAGGGGTCGACCTTGTTGATACCCAAACCGAAGCGCTCGATGCGCGTGATGGGTTGGAAGTCGCGCGGCGGGTTGAACGTCGCGCCGCGGTCTTGCTCGACCGTCTCGACCGCGACGCCCGAGTTGTCGACCTTGTAGCCGAGGTTCAGGTTCATCCGCAGCGGGATGCCCTTGCCCCCCGGCTTGCGCAGATCGAGCGACGTGTTGATGTGGAACACCGCGCTCGTCGCGCCGCCCGAGACGCCGACGTCGCCGGTGCCGTTCAGGAGGAGCAGCTGCGCGTCGGCCCCGATCTGTACGGGGCCGAGGAGGTTCGGAGGGGTGAAGCCCTTCACGCCGATGGTCGTGTCGCCCAGCACCTGAAGCAGCTGCGGGCTGCCCTCGCTGTTGGAGTTCGCGTAGGTGCGCAGGTTGACGAAGGCCTCGAGGAACGAGATGGGGGTCGCGGACAGCGAGAAGAAGCCGCCCACGTGGGACGCGGAGTCCTCACGGTTGGCGCCGGAGCAGGTGATGGGGACGCCGGCTTCGGTGGAGTCGGCCGGGTCGCAGAGGAAACCGCTCGACGTGAAGTAGTCGAAGATGAAGCCGACGCGGAACGTGCCGCCGACCGCCGAGCCGGCGTACATCGTTCGCAGGAGGCCCGTGCCGCCGGAGAGCGAGTTCTGGTTGATGAGGGAGAGATCGCGCTCTTTCCACTCGTCGGTCTTGCCGCCGCCGTCGGGCGGGGGCATCTGCGGGCCCGAGAAGCCCATGTTCCCCTGGGCGCCCGCGTTGAACTGGCCGCTCGCGCCGAACTGACCCGGCGCGGCCCCGCCGGGAGGCGGCTGGCCGGGCGGCGGCTGCTCACCGAACTGCCCCGGGGCCGGCGGAGGCTGGCCCGGCGGGAGCTGGTTCGGGTCCCCGGGGGGAGGCGCGGGCTGTCCCGGCTGTCCGAACGGCGGCTCCGGCTGTTGAGCCGACGCGGTGGCGCCGATCAACGTGACCGAGAGTCCCAGCAGGGACGGAACCAGGAGGGAAGGAAGAAGGGCAGAGGCGCGCGTAGCTCTCATCCGTAGGGCTCCGGAAGGTCGGGGGACTGCCGTGTGTGGCGGAACTTGTATCACTTTTCATGCCCCCGGAAACAGAACTTGATCCGACTTGAGGGCCTGTCGACGGGCCCTGGGCGCCGCGCTAGACACGCCTCCGTGCGTTCCCGAGGCCGAATCCTGATCGTCGACGACGAGGCCAACGCACGAGCGGCGCTCTCCGAGATCCTCCACGAGGAGGGCTACACCACCGACGTGGCCGCCGATGGGTTCAAGGCGCTGAAGAAGATCGAGGAGTTCGGCCCCGACGTGGTGCTGACCGACCTCAAGATGCCGGGCCTCGACGGCATCGGCCTCATGCAAAAGGCCCGAGACCTGACCCAGCACGCGACGTTCGTGGTCATGACCGCGTTCGGGACGATCCCCAACGCGGTCGAGGCGCTCCAAAAGGGCGCCTACCAGTACCTCACCAAGCCGCTCGACTTTCCCCAGCTCGCCATCGTGGTCGAGCGCGCGGTCGAGCGGTCACGGCTCATCCTCGAGAACGCTCGCCTCAAGGACAAGCTCCGGGACAAAAACCCGTTCGGCGAGATCGTGGCCAACCACCCCGCGATGCTCGAGGCGCTGCGTCTCGCCGAGCAGGTGGCCGCGAGCAAGGCCACCGTCCTGGTCGTGGGCGAGACGGGCACCGGCAAAGAGCTCGTGGCCGAGCTCATCCACCGTGAGAGCCCTCGCCGCGCGAAGCCCCTCGTGCGCCTCAACTGCGCCGCGCTCAGCGAGTCGCTCCTCGAGAGCGAGCTCTTCGGCCACGAGCGCGGCGCGTTCACCGGCGCGGTCGGCCGGCGCGAGGGCCGGTTCGAGCAGGCCGACGGCGGCACGCTCTTCCTCGACGAGGTGAGCGAGATCCCGATGGCGACGCAGGTCAAGCTGCTCCGCGTCCTCCAGGAGCGAACGTTCGAGCGCGTGGGCGGCCACGAGTCGATCC
>CALKVR010000286.1 GCA_938004815.1 uncultured Polyangiaceae bacterium
GTCTACGACGCCTTGCGGTGGAGCGCGGCGAGGGAAGTGCACCTGGTGAGGCTTCTCGATCTCATCGCGCCAGCCTCCGGCACCGAGGTCGGGGCGGAGTGGAGACCGCGGATGAAGATCAACCGCGACCGCTGGTATCCCACGCTCGTGACGCTTCCGTCGGGACACGTGACGATTCTCGGGGGGAGCTCGCAGCACGGACCCTGGCCGTGGCAGGGCCTGAACGACGACCACGAGACGTTCGATCCGTCGACGCTGCAGGTGTCGCGTACGACGGAAGAGCTGCCGGTCGACGAGAGGCCCTGGGACGACCCCGAAGATCGTCACCTCAACTCGCGCGGCCGTGACTTCGCTGGGCTCTACCCCTTGGCGCATCTCGTGCCGACGCTGGGCGACGACATGCCCCAGGGCCTCCTCGTGGTCGTGACCGAGGCCTTCGCTCGGCTCTACGATCCTGTCGACAATCGGCTCCACGGGCACCGGCTCGACGTGGGCGGCGTACGCACTTGGTTCACCCAAGGCACCTCGGTGCTCCTACCGATCGACATCACTCCCGATGGAGACTTGCCGCCGTCATTGCGCGTGATGCTCATCGGCGGCGGGTCCACCGGGTACGGGGGTGAGTGGCACGGCGGGAGCCGCGATCTCGCCCTCGCGGACGCGGTGATCCTCGAATACACGCCGCGAGACCGTTCGTTGAGCATCTTCGAGCGGCGCGTCTCGCTGCCGCGACCGCGGTTCTTGTGCGACGCAGTCCTGCTTCCGGACGGTTCGGTTTTCGTCACCGGCGGCGCAGAGCGCGGATGGGCGAACTCGAACTACGATTCGGTGCTCGATCCTTGGCTCATCGCGCCGCAGGGTGACGACCCCCCCGCGGCGTTCACGCCGCGCGCATGGGTGCCGTATGACGTGCGCGTGCTCGCCGCCGCGCCGACCGAGCGCGCATACCACGCGAGCGCCGTTCTGCTGCCGACCGCGAAGGTGTTCGTGGGTGGATCGTCAGGCGGTTTCAACGACCCCAACTTCCGCGAGCGCTTCGAGGTAGACGTGTTCTCGCCTCCGTATCTCTTCTGCGGCCCGCCGCCCGTCATCGACGAGGCGCCCGCCGAGCTACGCCCTGGCGATCGTTTCGAGGTGCGCTTCTCCGGCGACGTCCAGAGCCTCGTCACCCTCGTCCGGTTCGGCTCGGCCACGCATTCCGTCAACACCGACCAGCGCGTCCTCCGCCTCCACGCGCGTCGCCTCCATCGAAACCGCCTCCAAGTCACCATCCCCGCGAACGGCTCCGTCGCACCCCCTGGCTACTACATGCTCTTCGTGCTCTCCGAGCTCGGACATCCGTCACAGGCCCGCGTCGTCAGGGTGCGGCCGCGCCCCACGGACTAACTAGCTAGCTAGCTAGGGCCCGTCTTCAAACGTGACACGTCTCTCCATAGAGCCGCATCACCGCCTCGACGAACGCGTCGCCGCGGTGTTTGTAGTCGCGGAACATGTCGAACGACGAGCACGCCGGCGACAGCAAGACGGCATCGCCGCTCTCGGCCAACCGCGCCGCGCGCTCGACCGCTTCATCCATCGACGCTGCTCGCTCGACAGGGACAGCGTCGCCGATCGCACTGGCGATCCGGTCGGCTGCCTCGCCGATCAACACGGCCGCACGGCCGCGGGCGCGGAGCGCCTCGACGAGCGGATCGTACGAGCCCAGCTTGTCGCGCCCGCCCGCGATGAGCACGACCCTGGGCTCGGCTAGGCCGGTGACCGCGGCCACCACCGCCGCGACGCTCGTCGCCTTCGAGTCGTCGTAATAGGTGACGCCGGCGTGCTCGCGGACGCGCGAGACGCGGTGGGGCAGGCCCTCGAAGCGGCCCAGCACGTCGAGGACGACAGCCGGGTCGGGCTCGCGATCGGCGATGAGCGCGAGCACGGCGCAGATGTTGGCGGCGTTGTGCTCGCCGACGAGCCGCACCGCGCGGCGGGGGTAGCGGATGCCGCGCTTCGTGTCGGTGATCGCGTCGCGGTCGAAGACGAAATCGGCGGGGCCGGCCGTCGATGGGCCGAAGGTGAGGACGGTGCCGCCGCCGCGGCGCGCCTGCGCGAGGCAGAGCGCGTCGCCCGCGGGGACGACGGCGGCGTCCGCGGCCGTCTGGTTCTTGAACATGTTGCCCTTGGCGTGGACGTAGTCGTCGAAGCCCGCGTAACGGTCGAGGTGGTTGGGGCTCACGTTGAGGAGCGCGGCGCGGTCGGGCCGAAAGTGCGGCATCCGCTCGCACTGGAAGCTCGAGAGCTCGAGCACCATCACCCCGTGCGAACCGAGCGAGCCGTCGGCGAGCACCTCGGCCGGCGGGGTGCCGATGTTCCCCCCCACGAACGGCTTCGCGCCCAGGGCTTCGAGCATCACGCCGGTGAGGGTGGTTGTCGTGGTCTTTCCGTTGGAGCCGCCGATCGCGACGATCGGCATCGGCGGGGCGAGCCGGAACGCCAGCTCGATCTCGCCTATCACCGCTGCCCCCGCGGCCTCGGCGGCAGCCACCGCGGGGATGCCAGGTACGCCGGGTGACATGACGATGATGTCAGCTTCATCGAAGCGAACGTGAGCGTGCCCGCCCGCCTCGATCGCGACGCCGGCGCCCGAGAGCGCGCGGGCCTCGGCCGACAGCCTCTCGAACGGCGCGCTATCGGTGGCGGACACCCGAGCCCCGTGCGTGGCGGCGAGCCTGGCTGCGGCGACGCCGCTCCGCCCCAGGCCGACGACGACCACCGTCGCGGACGCGAGCGACGCCCCGAGCTCGGCGTCTCTGCTCACGTGCCCCCCACGAGCTGCTTCGCGACCGCCGACAAGCCGAGCGAGTTCGACGCCTTGATCAGGACGACGTCGCGCGCTTGGACCATCGCCGGCATCGCGCTGGCCGCCGCCGCCGCGTCGGCGAAACGGTGCACCCTGGCTCCGGCGGCCTCGGCGGCGCGGGCCATCGGCTCGGCGTCGGCCGAGACCACCGCCAAGCCGGCGGCGCGCGCGCCCGCCGCCGCGGCGCCGACCGAAGCATGCAGCTCGTCGCTGCGCGCGCCGAGCTCGCGCATCACGCCGAGCACGAGGACGAGCCGTCGGTTCTCGGCATCGGCGATCTCGCGCGCCGCGCGGACGCTCTGGATCATCGACGCGGGGTTCGCGTTGTAGGCGTCGTCGATGACGAGGCTCCCGTCGGCGGCGGCTCGCGGTGAGAGCCGGCCGCCCTCGCCCCACCCGGCGCCGCGGGGTCGAGGCCGACCGCGACCGCGAGCGCGGCGAGCGACGCGTACGCGCCGGCAGCGCCGAGGAGGGGAACCTGCACGTGCAGCGCCACCGGCGCGCCGTCGGGCCGGCGGAGCTCGACCTCGAGCTCGGCGCCGGCAGAGCCGAGCGGCCGCCGCGAGAGCAGGCGGACGTCGGTGCCGGCCGCCTCCCCGTAGAGCACATGGCGCGCGCCCCGCGCTCGCAGGAGCCCCGCGCGCGCGCCCGCGTCGTCGGCGTTGGCGATCGCGAGCCCGCCGGACGAGAGCGCCGCGAACAGCGCGCTCTTTTCTCTCGCGACGCCCCAGATCGAGCCGACGCCCTCGGTGTGGGCGTCAGCCACCAGCGTCACGACCGCGGCGCTCGGCTCGACGATGGCGGCGCAGTGCGCGATCTCACCGGGCGTGCTCATACCGACCTCAATGACGGCAGTGTCATGTGTGTTGTCGAGACCGAAGACCACGTGGGGGACGCCCACGGCGTTGTTCAGGTTGCCGACCGAGGCGTGAACGCGGCGCCCGAGAGCGGCCAGGATCGCGGTCGTGACGTGGCGCGTCGTCGTCTTGCCCGCCGAGCCCGTGATGGCCACGACCTGCTTGTCGCCGCGCGCCGCCCAGCGCCGGCGATGAGCGCGCGCCAGGTCGCCGAGCGCGCGCAACGTATCGGGCACCCTGACGGCGTGCACGCCGGCGGGCACCGCGACGCCCCGCGAGACCAGCACCACCGCGGCGCCGGCCGCGGCGGCGGCCGCGACGTGGTCGTGGCCGTCGAAGCGCTCACCCACGACCGCGACGAAGAGCTCGCCGCGCGTAACCGACCGCGAGTCGGTGGAGACGCCGACCACGCCGTCGGATGGCGAGCCCGACGAGGCCTCGCCGCCGGTCGCGAGGACGATCTCGGCAAGCGAGAACGCGGCTCGATTCTTCGGGAGCGGCGTCGCCACGTCTTCTCTCTACCACTTTGACGCGCTCCCTGGTGTAGGCTCGGCGCCACGTGTCTACGGGGCCCAAAGTTGACTCGATGAAGGTCGGCATCCCCAGAGAGATCGGCCTCGGCGAGCGCCGCGTGGCGGCGACGCCCGAGACGACGCGGCGCTTGATTCTGCTCGGGTTCGAGGTCGTCATCGAGGCCGGCGCGGGCGAGCTGGCGTCGTTCCAAGACGCCGACTACGAGGCGGCCGGCGCGAGCATCGCGCCCGACGCGGCGTCGGTGTGGAGCGGGGTCGACGTGGTGCTCAAGGTGCGACCGCCCGAGGCGATCGAGGGTGGCGGCCACGAGGTCGAGCTGCTGCGCGAGGGCGCCGCGCTCATCTGCTTCGTGTGGCCCAGCAAGAACCCCGAGCTGCTCGCGATGCTCTCCACGCGCAAGGCGACCGTGCTCGCGATGGATCAGATCCCGCGCATCACCCGCGCGCAAAAAATGGACGCGCTCTCGAGCATGGCGAACATCGCCGGCTACCGCGCCGTCATCGAGGCGGCGAGCTTCTTCGGGCGCTTCTTCACGGGGCAGATGACGGCTGCGGGAAAGGTGCCGCCGGCCAAGGTGCTCGTGATCGGCGCGGGCGTCGCGGGGCTGGCGGCGATCGGCGCGGCGCGCAGCCTCGGCGCGATCGTGCGCGCGTTCGACACCCGCCCCGGGGTCAAAGAGCAGATCGAGAGCATGGGCGCCGAGTTCCTCGACCTCGACTTCGAAGAGGATGCGGCGGGTGAGGGCGGCTACGCCAAAGAGATGAGCCCCGCGTTCATCGCGGCCGAGATGGCGCTCTTCGCGGAGCAGGCGCGCGACGTCGACATCATCATCACGACCGCGCTCATCCCGGGGCGGCCCGCGCCCGTGCTCATCACCCCCGAGATGGTCGAGAGCATGCGAAAGGGGTCGGTCATCGTCGACCTCGCCGCCGAGAACGGCGGCAACTGCGCGCTCACGCAGCCCGGCAAGGTGCAGGCGCATCGGGGCGTGACGATCATCGGCTACGTCGACCTGCCGAGCCGCCTCGCCCCCACCGCGAGCCAGCTCTACGGCGCCAACCTCTGCCACATGCTCGCCGACATGGGCGGCGCCAAGGCGTGGCACATCGACATGGAAGACGAGGTCGTGCGCGGCGCCCTCATCATGAAGGACGGCGAGATCACCTGGCCGCCTCCTCGCCGAGAAAAACCCGCCGAGCCCGCCGCCCAGCCGCGCAGCCCCAGCTCGCGCCCCGGCGCGCGTCCGGCGTCGGTGCGGCCCGCGCCCAAGGCCGCTGATCACCACGCCGCGCCGCGCGTGGCGGTGCCCGCGTGGCCGCTCCTCACCGCCGCTTGCGCGATCGCGGCCGCGAGCCACTTCGCGCCCAGCGGGTTCGTCGCGCACCTCACCGTGTTCGTGCTCGCGTGCTTCGTCGGGTGGCAGGTCGTGTGGAACGTGACGCCCGCCCTCCACACACCCCTCATGAGCGTCACCAACGCGGTGAGCGGCATCATCCTCATCGGCGGCATGCTCAAGGTCTCGGGGCCCATCGGGCACCCGGCGACGATCATCGCGGCGGTCGCGATCCTCTTGGCGGCCATCAACGTGGCCGGTGGCTTCCTCGTCACCCAGCGGATGCTCAAGATGTTCATCCGCTCCGACGGCGACAAAGGGGGCCATTGATGAGCAGCGGCCTCGTCACCGGCCTGTACCTCGTCGCGGGTATCCTCTTCATTCGCAGCCTCGGCGGCCTCTCGCGCCAGGACACCGCGCAGCGGGGCAACCTCTACGGGATGATCGGGATGGTGCTCGCCGTCCTCGGCACGGCCGCGATCATCACCGGTGGGCACGCGGTCATGATGGGCGCTCTGGTCGGCGGCGGCGTCGTCGGCGCGGTCCTCGCGCAGCGCGTGGCGATGACGAGCATGCCCGAGCTCGTCGCCATCCTCCACAGCTTCGTCGGGCTGGCCGCCGTCCTCGTCGGGTTCGCCGCCTACCTTTCGCCGGACGCGCACCTCACCGGCGCGGAGAAGATCATCCACGAAGTCGAGATCTTCCTCGGCGTCCTGGTCGGGGCGGTGACGTTCACCGGCTCGGTGGTGGCGTTCGGCAAGCTCCGCGGCAGCATCTCGTCCAAGCCGCTGCTCCTGCCCGCGCGGCACCTGGTCAACGCGACGATGATCGCCGTCAGCGCGCTCTTGCTCGTCCCGTTCGTGCAGGGGCCGGGCACGTCCGGCCTCTGGGCGCTCGGGGTGATGACGGCGATCGCGAGCGTGCTCGGCGTGCACCTCGTGATGGCGATCGGCGGCGCCGACATGCCGGTCGTCGTCTCGCTGCTCAACAGCTACTCGGGTTGGGCCGCGGCCGCGGCGGGCTTCATGCTCCAGAACGACCTGCTCATCATCACCGGCGCGTTGGTCGGTTCGAGCGGCGCGATCCTCAGCATCATCATGTGCCGGGCGATGAACCGCTCGATCCTGAGCGTCGTTTTCGGTGGGTTCGGTACCGCCGAGGGCGCCGCGCCGGCTGCCGGCGCCAAGCCGAGCGGCGACGTGAAGTCGACCGACGTGGCCGGCGTCGCCAAGCTCTTGCTCGAGGCGAAGAGCGTCATCGTCGTCCCCGGGTACGGCATGGCGGTCGCGCAAGCGCAGCACCCGCTCTATGAAGTGGCGACGCTCCTGCGCAAGCGCGGCACGACCATGCGCTTTGCGATCCATCCGGTGGCGGGGCGGTTGCCCGGCCACATGAACGTCCTCTTGGCCGAGGCCAAGGTCCCCTACGACATCGTCCTGGAGATGGACGAGATCAACCAAGACTTTCCCGCGACCGACGTCGTCCTCGTCATCGGCGCCAACGACATCGTGAACCCGAGCGCGCAAGACGACGTCTCGAGCCCGATCTACGGCATGCCCGTGCTCGAGGTGTGGAAGGCGAAGACCACCATCGTCACGAAGCGCGGCATGGCCGCCGGCTACGCCGGCATCGACAATCCGCTCTTTTTCCACGAGCGCACGCAGATGCTCTTCGGCGACGCGAAGAAGAGCGTCGACGGCATCCTCGGCGCCCTCAAGGCGGAGCTGGGCTGAGCCTGCCGGATCCTGCCGCCGATGCCCCCTCCCGCCGCGGCCAAGAAGCCATCTCTTCGCCGCGCGGCGAAGCTCGCCGCCAAGCCTCCCGCGAAGCCGCGTCCCACGTCCTTCGAGCGCACCGCGCCGAAGTTCGAATCCGCCGCGCTGGCCACGCCCGAGGGGCGAAAGAAGGCGGTCTTGGCCCTCCGCGCCGTCCGTCGCGGCGTGGTCGACGACGCGCGCTGGCTCGACCGGTGCTTGGGGCTCCTCACGGCGCTTCCTCCCGAGGGCGGGGCGGTGGAGATCCGCGAGCTGCGGGCCGACGTGCTCTCGACGGTGATCCATCTCCAAGATCCTCGAGCCGCCAACCAGCTCCTCTCCCTGCTCGACGACGGGGCCGTCGATTCCCCCCGGGCCATGATCGTTTTCGTGATCGGCAAGCTCGGTGATCGGGCCGCCGTCCCCCCGCTCTTGTCGTGGTTCAACCGGCAGAATGGGCGAAATTCGGAGCGGGTTTACCGCGAGATCGCCGACACGCTCATCCGCCTCGCCGATGCCCGCGTGTTCAAGCTGGTCGAGCGTGCTCTGAAGCGCGAAGCGACGAACGACTACCAGCGCTGGGCCTACGAGCAAGCGCTCGAGAGCATCATGAAGGGGCGAGCGCCGAGCCACTCGCTCTGGCTGCGATGATCACCCCGTGAGCGGGCTGATCCCGTACCGACTGCGGACCGCCTCGAGCGGCTCGTGCATCACCGGCCACGGGTCCCAGCCCTCGGTGGGATCGATCGAGCAGCGCGAACCGCGCTCGAGCGCGGCGAACATCTTCGCGGGGTCGAGCTTGCCCTTGGACCCGGTCGCCACCGGTGACATCGCGAGCCCGAGGTGGAACTCGGCGATGCCGAAGAGCAAGAACGAGAACGGATCGCTCTCTTCTCGGCGGCACCCGGTGTGGAACGCGAGGACCTGCAGCTCGCCCTCCGGGTCGGTGCCGTAGCCCGAGAGCACGTGCGTCAGATCGTGCAGCGCGATGAACTCGGGCGGGCTGCCTTTCTCGCCGGGGAACGAGAACTCGTTCCGCTTGATGAAATCGAAGTAGCCGCGCCCCAGCGACCCGGCGGGCGCGTGCTCGAGCTCACGCCACCGCCCGGCGATGCCGGCGTCTTCTTTCAAGCCCGCCATCGCGGCCAGGGTGCGGGCGAGCCACCCGACGCCCTTTTCTCTCGTGTACTCGACGAGCTTCTCGCGCGCGAAGAAGCGCCGGCCGATGTCGAATCGCGCCCGAATGAAGCTGTGGTGGGCGAGCTTTTTCAAGGCGTCGATGTCGCGGCCGTGGACCTCGAGCGTGCGCGCGAACCGCGAGACGAGCGCGGCCTCTTTCTCGCTCGCCTCGCCGTCGATGAGCGAGAGCACGACCATGCCGCGGACGATCTGGCGCCGGTGCGCTTCGTCGGGGAGGGCGCGGAGCAGCTCCTCGGGCTCGATCGGCTCGAGCGCGTCGATGTCGACGTCGGTGCCGTAGACCTGCTGCGCGGTCGCGAGGAGGCTGCGCTCGGCGTCGCTGAAGACGCCGTCGGCCATGGCGATCATCTTCATCGCGCGCATGCCGCACGCGACGATCTCGGGGGCGGGGCGAACGAGCTGCATGGTGCAACGCATGCTAAGCGCACTCACGCTCGGCCAGGGGCCCCATTCGGCCGCGCGCGTGCGGCACGAAAAACGGGGTCGTTCGAGCGGCCTCGGCCTATCCTTCCGCTTGGACGATGGGCCCTCCCACACCCTGGCAGCCGGAGCACTCCCTCATCGGGCGGCTGCTCGCCAATCGGTTCCAGGTGGCGTCGTTCATCCGCGAAGGCGGCATGGCCCAGGTCTTCTGCGGCGTTCAAGACGAGGAGCCGCAGCACATCGCGATCAAGGTCGTGCACCCCGAGCTCGCCGAGGACCCCGAGGTCGTCGCGCGCTTCTTGCGCGAGGCCGAGCTGGCGTCGCGCCTCGTCCACCCGAACATCGTCCGCATCATCGACGTCGGTGAGGACGGCGACCTGCTCTACATGGTGATGGAGCTCCTGTTCGGTGAGGATCTGTTCGCGCCCATCAAACGCAAGGGCTCGTTCTCCGAGGCGCGCGCGGTCGAGATCGCGCTCCAGGTCTGCTCGGCGCTCCAGCACGCCCACGAGCAGGGCGTCATCCACCGCGACGTGAAGCCCGAGAACATCATGATCTGCCGGCAGCCCGAGGACCCGCTCCGTGAGGTGGTGAAGGTGCTCGACTTCGGCATCGCCAAGGTGCTCGACGCGAAGAGCGACGTCGTGCTCCCGACCGAGGCGCCGACGTCGGTCCGCTCGGTGCTCACGCGCGTCGGGGCGCTCGTGGGTACGCCCGCCTATTGCTCGCCCGAACAAGGCCGCGCCGAGCCGGTCGATCACCGCGCCGATCTGTACTCTCTCGGCGTCGTGCTCTACGAGCTCGTCTGCGGCCGGCCGCCGTTCGAGGGCCAGACGCCGCTCCACCTCGTCGCCAAGCACGTTCACGAGACGCCGGCGCCGCCGAGCTCGCACTGCGCGGTTCACCCCGGGCTCGAAGCGCTCATCGTCCGGGTCCTCGCGAAGCGCCCCGCCGATCGCCCCCAATCTGCGGCCGAAATGGCGGCGGCGCTGCGCCAGCTCTTGCCCGAGCTCTCGGCCGCGCCCATCCAGCGTTGGATCCAGGCGAGCTCGTCGGACCCGGCGGGCGCGCGGGCCGCCGCGCTGGCGCCGACGATCGGTATGGGCGCCGGGCGCAGCGCGACGATCGATGGGTTCGACGAGGCGCGCACCAAGCGCATCGATCTGCCGCCGTTCTCTCAGGAGCCGGCCATCTCGAGCCCGAGGCGGCACCAGATCGACTATCGCCCCGATCATCCCTGGATCGGCAAGGTGCTCAACGGTCGGTTTCGCCTGGCAGCGTTCATGCGCGAGGGGGGCATGGGGCAAGTCTTCTCGGGCGCGCAGCAGCAGGTGCCGCACGCGGTGGCGATCAAGATCATCCACCCCGAGCTCTCGCGCGACGCCGAGATCGTCGCGCGGTTTCTCCGCGAGGCGAAGCTCGCGGCCCGGCTCGTGCACCGCAACATCGTGCGCATCCTGGCCGTCGGGCAAGACCACGATCTGCTCTACCTGGTGATGGAGCTCCTGTTCGGCGACGACCTCTCGGCGCCGGTGAAGCAGCGAGGCTCGTTCAGCGAGGCCCGCGCCGCGCGGATCTTGATCGAGGTGTGCGAGGCGCTCCAGCACGCGCACGATCAGGGCGTCGTGCACCGCGACATCAAGCCCGAGAACGTCATGCTGTGTCGTCAGCCCGACGCGCCGACCGAGGAGGTGGTGAAGGTGCTCGACTTCGGGATCGCCAAGGTGCTCGACGCGAAGCCCGGGGCCGCGCTCCCGCTCGAGCCGCCGACCGGGATTCGTTCGGCCCTGACGCGCGTCGGCACGGTGGTCGGCACGCCCGGCTACATGTCGCCCGAGCAGGGCACAGCGCAGCGCATCGATCACCGCTCCGACATCTACTCCGCAGGCGTGCTGCTCTACGAGATGGTGTGCGGCTGCCCGCCGTTCGAGGGCGAGACGCCGCTGCAGATCGTCGCCCGACACGTTCAAGAGCAGCCTCCGCCGCCCAGCCGGCACACACCGGTTCACCCGCGGCTCGAGGCGTTGATCCTCCACATGCTCGCGAAGAGCCCCGCGTCGCGGCCCGGCTCTGCGCGCAGCGTCGCCGACGAGCTGCGCCGCTTGCTACCCGAGCTCTCCACCGTCGCGGGCGTGTCGGCGGCGCCGGTCGATCGTTGGGTCAACCGGACGCTGCGCCGGTCCGGGTCCAACGTGGCCGCGCAGGCCGCCGGCGCAGCGCCCGCCAGCGCGCGCAAAGAGGCGAGCACGACGATGCGGAGCAACCAGTCGCGGCAGCCCCCGCCGCCGAGCCACGCTGCGCCGCGGGGCGAGCCGGTCCCGAGCAGCGCGCGGGCTTCGGTCCCGCCCGCGTCGGGCATCCCCGCTTCTCAGCCGCCGGTGTCGGCTCAGCCCGAGCCGTCGGCGCAAGCAGCGGCGCTCCGTGCGATGAAGCAGACGATGCCGCTACGTCAAGCGCCGCTCTTGTCGGACCGCGTCGAGCCGGGGCGCACGGCGCCCATTCCCAAGCCCGTCGACGGCCGGAACGGCGCCAGCTCGATGGCGCTGCGGCCCCCCGTCACGCCGGCCCCGGCTCATGCCCCCGCGCCATCGCCTCCGCCGGCGGCCCCTCCGAGCGTCGACGGCCGCTTGCAGGCCCGCGTCGACAGCATGGCGCGGACGCAGCGGGTGCTCATGATCCTGATCATCATCGCGTTCAGCGTCATCGCGGCGCTGATCGTGGCACTCTTGGTGAAAGACAAGCGTTGATGGAGCTCCTCCACCTGATCGGGACGTTCCCGACCGTCGTCTACACCGCGCTGCTCGCGCTGAGCATGGTCTATTGGCTCTTCGTCATCATCGGCGCGGTCGACATCGACGCCCTCGGCGGCGCGCACGACGGCGCGCTCGACGGCGTGGCGGG
>CALKVR010000287.1 GCA_938004815.1 uncultured Polyangiaceae bacterium
GCCAGCAGGGCGTCGACGGCTCGCCGCGTCGCTTCGATGACGACGACGAGGTCGACGCGGGGATGCTTGGCCCCGAAATGCGTCAGCGCGGCGGGCAACCAGTTGTACGACGTGAAGCAGCTCGACGTGACCCGAAGCGGCGTGCGCGCACCCTCGGCGTGGTCGCGGACCTGACGCTCGAGCGCGCAGAGATCGCCGAGGATCCGCTCGGCGGAGGCGAGCACGCGCGCGCCCGCCGGGGTGGGGACCATCTTCTTGCCGACGCGATCGAAGAGGCGCGTCTCGAGGTTGCGCTCGAGAGCGACGAGCTGGTGGCTGACGGCCGACTGCGACAGGTGGAGCAGCGCTGCCGCGCGCGTGACGCTCTGCTCGCGCGCCACCGCGTGGACGAGGCGCAGATGCCGGACGTCGAGGAACGACGGGAGGGCGGGCAATGCATGCGCCGATTTCATCGTCACGATGGGAACTATGCGCTGTTGCGCATGGCGAGCGCAAGGCACCTTGGCGGCATGGACCTCTACATCTCCCCCATGTCGTGCTCGTTCGCCGTTCATGTCGCCTGCGTCGAGGCAGGCCTCACCCCGACCATCCACTGCGTCGATCGCAAGACCAAGCGCCTCGACGACGGGAGCGACTACCGATCGATCGCGCCGCAGGCGATCGTCCCGGCCGTGCGCCTCGGCGACGGCGGTCTGCTCACGGAGAGCGCGGCCGTGCTGCAATACGTCGCCGATCGGGCGCCCGAGAAGGGCCTCGCCCCCGCTCCCGGCTCACCCGAGCGCTACCGCCTGGTCGAGTGGATCAACTTCGTCACGAGCGAGATCCACAAGAAGCACCTCTGGATGGTGTTCAGCTCGAAGACGCCGACGGCCGTCAAGGACTGGGCGCGCGCGAACGCGGGCCCGCCGCTCGCGCACGTGGCCCAGCACCTCGAGGGGCGCGAGCACCTGATGGGCGACCGTTTCACGGTGGCCGACGCCTACCTCTTCTGGGCGCTCCTCGTCGCGCCTCACGGTGGTATCGCGCTCGACGAGTGGCCCGCGCTCGGTCGCTACGTCGAGCGAATCCAGAAGCGCCCGAGCGTAGCGACGGTGTTGGGGATCGAGCTGCCGCTCTACCGGAGGGAGGCCTCGGCAGCCTAGAATGCCGAATCGACTTGAAGCTCCACCCCTCCTCGGCGGCCGCCGCCCTCGCGCTCACCGGGTGCTCGCTCGTCTATCCGCTCGACGACTACGATCGCGGCGGGACGGGCGGCGGTTCGAGCGCGAGCGCGAGCGGGTCGTCGGTCCAGAGCGGCGCGACGTCGACCGCGCCGTCGACCGGCTCCGGGGGAGAGGGCGGGGCCCCCCCGTGCGGCGCGGGGATCTATCCCCCCGCGACGACGCTCGTCGACACGTTCGACGACGCCGCGTCGCAGCAGTTCTTCGGCTGCGCGCAGCAGACGGGCGGCGAGCTGCGCGTCGATCTGCCCGCCTCCGGCGACCTCTACTGCATCTCGGAGTCCGAGCTGCCGTACTGCATGGCGGCGTCCTCGATCACGTTCCAGGTCGTCGAGGCGGCGACGGCGAGCATCCCCGGGATGCAGACGTGGATCATCTTTCGTGCCGCCGACGACAGCGGCAACCTGAGCCTCTTGATCGAAGGCAACGGGTTTCGCTTGTTGGGGGACGCGAGCGGCACGCCGTTCGAGATCGACATCCCGAACGGGACCTACGACCCGTTCACGAACGTCTGGTTCCGGGTCGCAGGCGAGGCGGGCGACGCGATTCTCTCGACGTCGCCCGACGCGCTGACCTGGACGGAGCGCGGGCGTGGGCCGTGCCCTCTCGACCTCGACGGCGTCTTCGTCGCGTTCGGCGCGAACCGCTACTTCAACGCCATGTTCCCCGAGTCCGCCAACCTGCCGGCGGAGACGGCGCGGTTCGACTGTCTCAACACGCCCTGCCCATGAAGGGCCGGGCGGGCGGCTACCAGGTGTTGAGATCGGTGATCACGCCGCGTGAGACGAGGTTGATGTAGACGTCGGTGAACGCGACCCACAAAAGGCTCAGCCACGCGAACTGCATGTGGCGCCCGTTGAACCAGGTCGACCACTTCCAGATGCTGAACTGCGTGGTCGGCTTGCCCTCGCACGTGAAGCAGTCGCTCTTGCCGCCGATGAGATGGCGCCACGAGTGGCAGCCGAAGGTGTAGCCGCTGAGGAGGGCGGCGTTGATCCCCATCACGATGGAGCCCACGCCGACGCCGAACTTGCCGTTCAAGAAGAACGCGGCGAGCCCCTCGTACCAGAGGCACACGAGCAGCACGAGCGCGCCGTAGAGCGCGTAGCGGTGCAGGTTCTGGAAGATGAGCAAGCCCGTCTCGCCCTGGTAGTCGCGCTTCACCCCGCGGACGGCGCAGCCGGGCGGCGACATCGCGAACGCTCGGTAGTAGGCCTTGCGGTAGTAGTAACAGGTGAACCGAAAGACGATCGCCAACCCGGGGAGAAAGAACGCCGGCGACTGCGGCACGAACGCGGGCCACCACGCGGGGAACGCGCCGAGCCACGCGACCTCGACCGGGACCGCGCCCGGGTAGCCGGAGGCGGGCGTGAACACCGGGGGCGCCACCGTCGGGCTGATGTAGGGCGCGTAATAGACGTGCGTCGCCTGGAAGGCCCGGAACGTCAGGTACCCGAAGAACACGGTCAGGCCGACCGCGGTCAGGACGGGGCCGACCCACCAGTTGTCGGTGCGCTCGTTGCCGGCGAATACGTCGAGGTGGCCGCCTCGTACCCGTGCAGTGCTCATGCAGGGTCCTCGTTACCGGAAAGTTCGCCGTTTGTGAACACGACAGAGCGCGCAGAGGGGTGCCCCCCAGCCGAGCGCGTCGGCCCAGCTCGAGGCGAACGACCCCACGGGGCGCGAGCAGATCCGGCGGCAGAGGGGTGGTGCACCGCTTGCACCCGGCTCTCCCGAGCCATGCGCCAGCGCCACACGATTCTCCTCATCCCCGGGTTCTTCGGCTTCGGCAACATCGGCGACCTCCGCTACTTCGTGGGCGTCCAGGAGCGCTTGATGAAGAAGCTCGGAGACCGCACGAGTGAGGAGTTCGAGGTGGTCGAGGTCTCGACGCTCCCCACCGCGTCGATCAGGCAGCGGGCGGCGCGCGTGCTCGACGTGATCGCGAGCCGCCTCGAGAGCGGGTCGCAGTTCCACCTCGTCGGTCACTCGACGGGCGGGCTCGACGCACGCCTCGCGATCGCGCCCACCGCCGCGCTGCCGGTGCAGAGCCCGATCGAGGGCCTCGAGATCTACAAACGCATCCGCACGCTCGTGACGGTCTCGACCCCGCACTACGGCACGCCGCTCGCGGGCTTCTTCGGCAGCGCGATGGGCAAGCCGCTCCTCCGCGCGCTCTCCGCCGCCACCATCCTCATCCTCGAGCATGGCTCGATCCCGCTCTCGGTCGCGCTCAAGCTGGGCCAGGCTTTCTCGCGCGCAGACGACTTCTTCGGGCAGCGCGACACGATCCTCGACCAGGTCTACCGCCAGGTGCTCGACAACTTCTCCCCCGAGGTCAGAAAGTCGGTGATCGAGCTCGTCGACGCCATCGGTAAGGATCAATCGCTGATCTTCCAGCTCACCTCGGCCGGCTGCGACATCTTGAACGCGAGCACCGCTCACCCCGACTCCGTCCGCTACGGCTGCGTGGTCACGTGCGCGGCGCCGCCTCGGGCTGCGCACGTGATCGGGCCTCGCGGGGATCTGTACGCGCGAGCGCTCCACCTGATTTACGCCGGGCTCTGGACGATCGCGGCGCGGAGCGTGGCGACCATGCTCCCGAAGCCCGAGGACAAGCAGCTGGGCGTCCTGGAGAGTCGGCTCGGCCGCGTCCCCAGGCGCGAAGACAATGACGGCGTCGTCCCGAGCCTGTCGCAGGTCTGGGGCGAGGTCATCGACGCGGTCGAGGGCGATCACCTCGACATCGTCGGGCACTACGGCTCGGCTGGGAACGACGCGGGCGGCGATTGGCTCCCGACCGGCAGTCGGTTCGACGCGGCCGCGTTCGAGCGCACGTGGGATCGCATCGCGGACTTCCTGGTCGAGCAGCTGGAGGCGCCGAAGGCGGCCCAACCGGCGGAGCATCCTCCGCTCGAGCCCGTCCAGGCGCCGCACCCGGAGCTCGGCAAGACCCAGCTCGAGAAGTGCAAGCCCGACGAGGCGACGCCGCCCTGACGCGCTCAGCGC
>CALKVR010000288.1 GCA_938004815.1 uncultured Polyangiaceae bacterium
GGGCGGGCCCACGATCATCGGCGACGTGGTCCCCGACGAGCGCCGCAAGCCGCTGTCGGGCTCCGAGGTCCTCGCCAAGGTGCGGGCCGACGGCGACGGGCACGGCGTGACCGACGCGGCCGTCGCGTCGGGCCGCGCGTTCTATGCCTACGACATCCCGAACACGCCCGTGCGCTTCCTCGTGATCGACACCGCCGCCCCTACCGGCAGCGCCGAGGGGCTCATCCGTCAGAGCGAGATCGATCAGTTCTTGCAGCCCGCGCTCGACGCCGCCGAGGCCGAGGGCAAGTACGTGATCGTCACGTCGCACCACGCGTCGAGCAAGCTGACCGACGGCGGTGAGTTCGGCGGCACCGTCCAGCCCGACGCGGTGCTGCCCGAGCCGTTCCGTGAGGTCTTGGCCGGCTCGCCGAACGTGCTCATGCACCTCGCGGGGCACACGCACGTGCACCGCGTGACGGTGGTCGACCCGATGATGGGGCCGGGCAACCCCTACTGGGAGGTCGAGACGTCGGCGCTCGCCGACTTTCCGAACCAGCTGCGGCTCATCGAGATCTGGGACCTCGACAACGGGTTCTTGAGCATTCGATCCGTCGTGATGGACTACCAGACCGAGAACGATCCGATCGCAGAAGAGGGCCGCAAGATCGCGTTCGCCGACATGACGTCGGGCTGGGCAGAGGATGCGAGCGGCACCCCCGCCGAGCGCAACGTCGAGCTCTACGTCCCGATCCCCTGACGCCCGCCGCCGAACAGCGCCCGGGCGTCGCGCATGCGACCGGCGGCGTCGACGCCGTAGGGGCAAGCGTCGCTGCAGGCGGAGCACGACGCGCAGCGATCGCTCTCGCGCCGCGCGATGGGTAGCCGCTCCCAGAGCGACCGCGCGTGCTCGGGCCAGCCGTACTGCCGCGCGTAGAGCCTGGCGCGGAGCACGGGCGCGACCGCGAGGCCGTCGGGGCAAGCGTCGTGGCAGCCGCCCTCGCAACCGCGACAGTAGTGGGGGCTGAGCGCGGTCGCGTAGTCTTCGAGGAGCTCGGCGTCGCGCGACGAGAACGCCTCTTTCGTCGCAGAGGCGGCCGCGTCTTGGGCCTCGGCGCTCGTGCCGATGCTCGAGTGGACGACGCAGGCGACGTCGTGCCGGAGCACCCACCGCAGGTTCGCCTGAAACACGTTGTACTGGCTGTTCTCGAAGCCCGGGGGCATGGCGCCGCCCTCGGCCTGTGACTTCATCACCACGACGCCGACGTCGGCGGCCTTCGCCGCCTTCAAGAGGTCGGGCCCGCCCGCGTCGGCGAAGTCGAGGACGTTCATCTTGACCAAGATCATGTCGAACGCCTTCTTCTCGATGGCGTGGCGCAAGATGCCGGAGCGATCGGCGGCGTGGCTCGTCGCGCCGAAGAAGCGGACCTTGCCCGCCTTCTTCGCCTCGTCCATCGCCGCGTAGAGAGCCTCGTTGGCGAGGCGGTTGTAGCCGTCGTCGCCCGGCAGCCCGCGGTGGCCGCCGCCGAGCCAGTGCGTCTGCATGACGTCGACGTGGTCGATGCCCATTCGGGTCAGGCTCTTGTCGAGCGACGCGAGGATCTGATCTTTGGGCGTATTGGCGGCCGGGTCCCACTTGGTGGCGATGACGAGCTTGTCACGCAGCCCCTTGTGCGCCGCGAGCGCGCGGCCGATGACGTCTTCGCTGTCGCCGTAGCAGGTCGCGGTGTCGATGTAGTTCATCCCCAGGTCGGCCGCCCGCGCGAGGAGGTCGATGTCGTCGATCCGGCCCGCGCCGATGCCGACGACCCCCACCTCCAGGCCGGTCCGGCCGAGGACCCGCCGCTCGGCCACCGCTGCACCTTCGACCCGTATCCCGCCGCGCTCCGGGTAGACCTTTCTGGAGAGATACCAGGCCCCGGCGCCGCCTCCGGCGGCGGCGACGCCCGCGAGCCCGGCCAGGATCAACCGGCGGCGTTTGGGTCGCTCCGACATCCTTCGAGTCTAGCGTTCTCAAGCTCGAAATGTGGTGCTTGCATAGCGAGCATGTCTCCCTTTGCTCGCGCCTTGGTCTTGTCGCTCGGCATCTCGTCGCTCGGCCTCGCCTCTTGCGCCGAAGAGCGGTCGCCGATCAACCGGGTGCAGCCCAACGCAATGGCAAAGGAGTTCTTCGTCGGCGTGCTCGACGACCCCGCCGACGACCCCGAGTTCTACATGCGCACGACGGTGGTCGACGTGGCCGCGGGGGCCGGCGCCGACGGGCTCTTCACGAGCTCGGACGCGCAGCCGACCACGCGCGTCCGGTGGGAGATCGCCGAGCAGATCCTGATCGCGCGCCTGACGTACGAGCTCGTCGACAACACCGACGGCAAGGGCGCGCGCCGCACCCCCGACGGGCAGATCGTGGCCGCGTTCGCGGTGCAGAGCCACTTCGACATCCGGCGCGACTACAACCCGAGCACGGGCGAGGAGACGAACGTCATCGTCGAGAACACGTCGGATCGGCCCTGGTACCAGCGAAACTACTTTCGCGTGGATTGGTCGCGCAACCTCGTCACCGACGCCTACGACCTCGACACGCTCTCGCAGCTCGGCATCTACTACGGCGTCACCTGGGACCCGGTCGCGTACTACGTGAACGACCCGGCGAACCCCGACGCGCCCGTCTTCGATCTCGAGCGCGGGTACTTCGACATCACCCACAAGGCGCTCGCGTCGCCCGAGGTGATCGAAGACGAAGAGTGGGGCGATTACCCCGCGTGCTGGCTCATCGGGCAGTTTCCGACGCTGAGCTGCAACCCGAGCGAGATCACGCTGCGGCAGGCGTTCCTCCGCGTGACCGACACCGACTACGAGCCGCTCGCGATCGACGGCGCGATGATGGACATGTTCGGCTACTTCACGTGGGACCGCTTCGGCTACGACCGGCGCTACGGGGTCGTCGACGATCTCTGGCGGCGGTTCGCGACCCGCTGGAACCTCTACGAGCGCTCGCACGTCGACCCGCCCGTCGCGTGCAACACGCCCGAGACGACGCCGGTCGGCGAGAGCCCGCACCGCGACGCCGACCAGAACGGGACCGACGACGAGTGCGAGGCCGTCGGCGGCGGCTCGCGGTGCGACGACGTCGTGGGCGAGTGCACCATCCCGCTCCGCGATCGCAGCATCAAGACGATCCCGTGGCACGTGAACGCCGAGTTCCCGCCCGATCTCTTCGAGGGGACCAAGGTCGCGCTCGAGTCGTGGAACGACGCGATGCGCGTGGCGGTGGTGGCCGGTCGGCTCGCCGAGTGTCGGCGGACGGGCGGCGCCGACTGCGAGGGCGAGATGGGCTGGCCGCAGCCTTGGAGCGACACCTACGAGCCGCCGGTGGGGGCCGCGAGCCCGGCCGAGGTGCCCGACATCTTCGTCCTGTGCCACAACCCGGTCGACCCGGCCCTCGGCGATCCCGAGGCGTGCGGGCCGGCCGGCACCGCGCCGCGCCTCGGCGACCTGCGCTACAACCTGATGACCATCGTCGACGACGTCGAGTTCATGGCGCCGTGGGGCATCATGATGGACGCCGAAGACCCGCTCACGGGAGAGAAGATCGCCGGGAGCGTCAACCAATGGGCGTTCGTCCTCGATCGGTACTCGTCGCAGCTCGTCGACATCGTGCAGCTCCTCAACGGCGACATCCCGCCCGAAGAGTTCATCAGCGGCGAGAACGTGTCGGCCTGGGTCGAGGCCAACCAGCCGACCGGGCCCGCCGAGCGCTTCCGCGCCATGGGCGCCGACGAGATCGCACGCCGCCGCGCCGCCTTCGACCCCACCGGCGAGTCCAAGCGCCTCCTCAACGGCGACGGCTCCTCCTACTGCGGCTTCAAGTTCGGCAGCGTCACCGGCGCGAGCATCATCGGCGGCTGCTCGACCGGCGTCGCCTCCGGCTCCCTCGCCCTCAACGGCCCCCAGGCCACCGTCCAGGTCCTCCCCTTCCTCATCGGCAAGCTCGAGCGCCCCGTCAT
>CALKVR010000289.1 GCA_938004815.1 uncultured Polyangiaceae bacterium
AGAACGCGAACGCATAGGCCGGGTTGAGCGCGTAGAGGATCGCCGGCGCCTGCGCGATCTCGACCACGCCGAGCACGGCGAGCACGACGAAGTACACGCACATCACCGGCCCGAAGAACAGGCCCACGCTGGCGGTGCCGTGCTTCTGGATCGCGAACAGCGCAACCAGGATGGCTACGGTGAGCGGGACGACCACCGGCTTCAGCGTGTCGGTCGCGACCTCGAGACCCTCGGTCGCCGAGAGCACGCTGATCGCGGGGGTGATGATGCCGTCGCCGTAGAGCAAGCACGCGCCGAAGAGCACGAGCGCGGTGAGGGCGCCCACCCGGCCCGCCGTTCTGCGCGCCGGGTTCTCCGGCAAGAGCGCGAGGAGCGCCAGGATGCCCCCCTCGCCCTGGTTGTCGGCCCGCATGATGAACGTCAGGTACTTCACGCTCACCACGAGAATGACGCTCCAGAACATGAGCGAGAGGACGCCGAAGACGTTCGCGACGGTCGGCGCGACCGCGTGCGGCCCGTGGACGCACTCCTTGAGCGCATAGAGCGGGCTCGTGCCGATGTCGCCGTAGACGACGCCGAGGGCGCCGAGGGCGAGGGCTGCGACCGAAGACTTTGGGTGCGCGACCGAGGCGGGGGCCCCGGCCACCGAAGTTGGGGAGACGGCGTCCATCGAAGCTCGCTCGGACGCTAGCTCGGGAGATGCGCGCGCGACGGTGACCGAGCTGCATCTTGATGCTTTCTTGATGCCGTCCGGGGCTGCGTTGACGGGTCCTTGATGGCCAGTGATCCCTGAGGGTTTCTTGATGCGGTGCGCCCGACCCTTGATCCCTCCTTACTGCGCACGGCCGTAGCTTTGGAGCATGCAAGCTCATCGGTCACCCTATCGCGAGAACGCCGGCGCCACGGACGCGACGCGTCGGAGCCGTGACCGCGGCCGCGCGGCCATGTTGATCGTGGCCTTCGCGCTCGCCGCCATCCCGTTCATTCAGCTCGCCGTGACCGGCGACGCGAGCCAGACCGACCTGGGCGTGTCGGTGCTGCTGCTGTTCCCGATCGCGTCATGGTGGCTCGAGGACCGCGCGCGGCGTCGGGTGACCGACACGCGGCGCTGAGCGGCGAGCAAATCGTCCGCCGTTCCGACCCAGCCCATCCGGTTTCACTTGCCCGCGGCGCCGTCCGACCCCAGCCTCTTCGAGGCGTCCGATGGCACAAGCGCGTGCGGCAGACGACTCGTCGACGTCGAGGACGGTCCTCGAAGCCCGCGGGATCACCAAGGTGTACCGCATGGGCGAGGTCGACGTGCACGCCTTGCGCGGGGTAGACGTCTCGCTCCACGCCGGTGAGCTGGTGGTGCTGCTCGGGGCCTCGGGCAGCGGCAAGTCGACCCTCCTCAACATCCTGGGCGGCCTGGACTCGCCGTCCGAGGGGCGCGTCTTTTACAAGGACGAAGAGCTCACGCACGCCGACTCGTGGGAGCTCACACGGTACCGGCGCGAGCACGTCGGCTTCGTGTTCCAGTTCTACAATCTCATCCCGAGCCTGACCGCGCGCGAGAACGTCGCGCTCGTGACCGACATCGCCGACGACCCGCTCGACCCGGCGGATGCTCTCGCGCTGGTGGGCCTGGCCGAACGCCTCGATCATTTTCCTGCGCAGATGTCCGGCGGCGAGCAGCAGCGCGTCGCGATCGCCCGCGCCGTCGCCAAGCAGCCCGAGGTGCTCCTCTGCGACGAGCCGACGGGCGCGCTCGACTACGTCACCGGCGTGCGCGTGCTCGAGGTGATCGAGCGTGTGAACGCCGAGCTCGGCACGACGACGGCCGTGATCACCCACAACGCGCCGATCGCCAGCATGGCCGACCGCGTGATCTCGCTCCAGGACGGGCGCGTAGCCGAGACGCGCGTGAACCCGAGCCGCCGGCTGGCAGGCGAGATCCGATGGTGAGCACGCTCGACCGCAAGCTCTTGCGCGATCTCGCCCGCCTCAAGGGGCAGGTGCTCACGATTGCCCTAGTCGTGGCCGCCGGGATCAGCGCGTTCGTGGCGATGAAAGGAAACTACGTATCGCTCGAGAAGGCGCGCGACACCTACTACGAGCGCACGCGGTTCGCCGACGTGTTCGCACACCTCGAGCGGGCGCCCGAGGCCGCGCGGTCCGACATCGAGGCGATCCCGGGCGTGGCGCGCGTCGATACCCGTGTGTCCGAGGTGGCCATGATCCCCCTCGAGACCGTCAGCGAGCCGATCCGCGCCCAGCTGCTGTCCTTGCCGCCCGGTGGGCGCTCGGTGCTGAACGAGCTCCACCTCGTCGAGGGGCGCATGACCGAGCCGGGCCGAAATGACGAGGTGGTCATTTTGCAGTCTTTCGCGTCGGCCCACGGCTTTCACCCGGGGGCGTCGCTCCCCGTCGTCGTGAACGGCGTCTGGCGGCGGCTGCGCGTCGTCGGGGTGGCGATGTCGCCCGAGTACGTGATGGCCATCGGGGCGGGCGAGATCTCGCAGGACCCCAAGCGCTTCGCGGTGCTCTGGATGGATCGCACGCCCCTGGCGGCGGCCTTCCAGATGGAGGGCGCGTTCAACGACGTCGTGCTCGGCCTCCAGCCGGGCGCGTCCGAGGCCGAGGTCATCCAGCGTCTCGATCGCGTGCTCTCGCCGTACGGCGGCTTGGGCGCCGTCCCTCGAGCCAAGCAGCTCTCGAACCAGATGCTGGAGGGCGAGCTCCTGCAGATGCGGAGCATGTCGACGGTCGTGCCCGCGATCTTCCTCGCCGTCGCGGCGCTGCTCCTCAACGTCGTGCTCTCGCGGCTCGTCCACCTCCAGCGGCCCGACATCGCCACGCTCAAGGCAG